>NZ_LJCS01000005.1:0-138044 GCF_001280945.1 Photorhabdus heterorhabditis
GCGGGGAAGTCAGGGTAAATGAGGCGTCCTGCATCAGCATCTGCGCCGGCGCAATCGCCTTCTCCGGGCTGGTAAATTCAATGGTGTAGCAAAAAGGCTGGCTTAAATATTCCTGTCCGGTAAACGCTAATACATCCAGCGGTACCTTGTTGCCCCAGACTTTTAATTTATAGCGGCTGTGATCAAAGATCATTGCCGGAGTTGCATAGTTCATGACGGGTTCTCCGTTTTTTCTGCACACCACCGGTATGCAAATCCCATTTAATATTCACACGGACTTGAGATATTTCGTTTACCACATGAGACTCCTCAATAATAAAACAGAACGCAAGACAGGATGGTCATGCCATAACAAATTTCAGAAATGAAAAACCGGAACCCGCTATTTCAGAACAAGCAATTAGCCGGGCAGAAAATAAGAGAAAACCGACAAGGTGTGTTCAAACAAATATTCAAATTGACCAAATGAATCATTTCTTAACCAAGGCAATTTTCTAAACAGTTTGACATAAAATCAAGCTATTTTTTGCCATAAAGCACTTTTTGTTTAATATAAATAGGATATAAAAACCAAAGAATTCAATAAAAGACACACAATATGTAAACCTAACTTAAACGATATGATATTTATTAAAAAAAGAGTTGCATTTGTTTTCGAAAAATGGAAGAGAATAAGAAAACCCGTTTAATGAAAATGGCCGAGTTAAATACGAGTCTGAAAACAGTAATACTCTTAGGTTAAAAAGTTTTTCAATGAAAATCATTTATTAGATTCATGTTTAATTAAACAATAAAAAAGCCTGCGAAATGATAATTGTTTTACAGGTTAATCTTTTTTTAGCATAGTTTATTTTTTCAATTATATTTTCCTTTTCTCCCATGAAAAGCCCCCTTTTATCGACGTTTAATTCAGCTATTCGTCAACTAAGTGTTAAAAAAACTCGCCATTAATACCAGATTTTAAAAAGGTACGGAGTAGCTAAACATGGCCTATTCCCTGCCATGTTTAATCCATTTATCAGCAATGTTATCCTTTGCTTATTTAAGGTTACCATGACTATTTAAAAACGCGAATACAAAGAGATTAAAGCTTTATATAAAAGGTGGATTTAACTCAGTAAATATGCTTTTTAGCAGGATATACCCAAGATGTGATAATAATGCCATTTTCTGTTTTCTCTGCCAGAAAATGGCTTAAACCCACGCCCCATTATTTAGTTTCCCCGCATTACATAATCTGCGGAAGATCTGCCTTGTATGTTATCGACATGTTTGTCCCAATCACGGCACATCGAACGCTTTACCTACTTTACTTAAATTCTGGAACTCACTTGCTGTTCCAGTTGCTTTAGCTTGAATCGAGTTCAGGATGTCCTGACGACTAAAAATCGAAGCCTGCAATAACGCAGTCTGTTGCAATGATTCGTAGACACCATGATCACGGCTGTAAAGCATTGCCCGTTTAATCCCATTAATGGCAACTGGAGGCCGATCAGCAATACGCCGGGCGGTCGTTAAAGCCCCGTCGAGCAATGTTTCTGTAGAAGAGAAAATTTTTACCACAAGACCTAAATCATGAGCCTGAGCAGCGCTCAATGTATCACCTGTGAGTGCAAGATAACGGGCCATACCGCCAGGAATAAGGTGTTGCAGACGTTGAAGAATCCCCAAGTCAGCCATCATACCGATATTAGTTTCTTCTATACGAAATTTCGCGTCATCGGAGGCAAAGCAAAAGTCACATGCGGTAATTAAGTCAAATCCAGCCCCAAGACAGGCCCCTTGTACCGCAGCAATGACAGGAAAGCGTGCACGTTCCAATACAGTTATCGCTTCCTGCATTTGTAATAAACTAAACTGCATTGCTTCCCGCTCATGAGGATTAGCTGTATCGACATCTTTACTAGAAGCAAAGATTTGCAGGTCAAGCCCCCCACAAAATACACGTCCTTGTGCAGAGATCACCATTACCCGCACCTCACCTGAACGACTGAGTTGATCTATTGTTTCAGGAAATAGTTTCCAAAACGCGAGTGCCAAGCTGTTTGCCTTTTCAGGGCGACTTAGTTGTAAATGAGCGACTCCATCATCAACGGTGATGATAAAATGCTCATTGGATTGATTAATTATCATAGAAAACTCCTCTTACCAGTTTAAATATGAGACTAGGATTCAGCCTTAGCATTGTCAAGCCGCTCGTCTATAATAAGCTTCATTTAACAAATTCGTTTTAAGCGCACCCCCAAATTTATGTATGCAGAACGCCTCCATTAAGATATATATCGATGGATCAATAGGTGCAAAGTGACTTGGATGTGGTGTTTTTTATTTATAAGAATTTTTAACTAAAATAATTTCGGAGAATACCATTCCCTCATGGAATAGGATTTCTTTGATTAAAGTGTTACTTAATGGTTTTGTTTTTTTACACTCAGACGAAAATGGGCCGCTTTCTAAAGAGAAAAATTGAAATAATTGGTTTTCATGACAAAAATTTATTCTCTTTCTAAAAAACTTTGTGTAATACTTATGTGGCTACTTGGAGATTAACTTAAATCTAGAGGGTATTACAATGAATCGTACTAAAATTGTACTGGGTGCAGTAGTTCTGGCTTCTACTATGTTGGCTGGTTGTTCAAGTACTGCTAAGGTTGATCAATTGTCTTCCGATATTCAGACTCTGAATGCAAAAGTTGATCAACTGAGCAACGACGTGAACTCAGTACGTACTGACATTCAAGCAGCTAAAGATGAAGCTGCTCGTGCAAATCAGCGTCTGGATAACCAAGTTCGTTCCTACAAAAAATAATTTTTGTAATTAAGTATAAAAATGGTGCACAGATGTGCACCATTTTCTTATTAAAATTTCTGTCAGATAAATATTTTCTGACCTCCCAGTCCACAAAAAATCATTAATCTTTCTGATAGATTGGCCCAGGTTGATATAACGGTGGTAATTTAAACGATTCAAATGCGTCTTCATTCACTTCCTGTTCCACATCTTTATTGTCTGCTACTGAAGTTAAATTCTCTTCTTTCAGGTTCTGTTGTGTTTCAGACTGTGTATCTTTACTTACCAACACCGGCATACCAGAACGGCGTGCAAGAGCTTGTTCAACAATATTTTTATTCGTCTCGCTATTATCAATGAATTTATTCAGATTAATTGATCGGACAATTTGTAACGTCTGAGGATCATCATCCTCTTGTTTAGATAACGGCTGATGTACTTCCACATAGCGTCTACCATCTGGTTCGACTGAATATTTAACGGCTTCGTTGATAATCTGTACTCTCGTTCCACGAGGGACACTGTCAAACAGCGCTTCAATATCATCAGGACGCAAACGGATACAACCAGAACTCACGCGCATACCAATACCAAAATCAGCATTAGTACCGTGGATCAGGTATTCTCCGCGCCCGGCAGCTAAGCGCAATGCAAACAATCCCATTGGGTTTTCCGGACCAGCAGGTACAACCGCAGGTAAGGTAATCCCTTGTTCAGCATAATGCTTGCGGATGTTTTTAGTCGGCGTCCAAGTTGGGTCCTTGATTAATTGGCTGACAGACGTTGTCATCACCGGCGTATTACGGCCAAGCTGCCCAATGCCAATCGGATAGATGATGACTTTATTTTTTCCTTTAGGAAAATAGTAGAGTCTCAGTTCTGCAAGGTTAATCACAATTCCCTGCCTTGGTGTATCAGGCAACAACATTTGTGATGGAATAATCAATTCAGAACCCGGAGCAGGCAAATAAGGATCAGTACCTGGGTTAGCTTCCAGCATTGCCAGTAAACCAATTTTATATTCGGCGGCAATGGCCTCCAGAGAACGCCCGTCACCGGGTACAACAAATATCGTATTTTCGCCAATTAAACGGCTATTGGCAGGTGGTAAGGTATATTCTGTAGCGCTGACTGTATTAATCAACCCACTTAACAATAACATGCCGATAAGCGTTAAAACTTGTTTCATGCTTGCTTCCTGGAATTACTTCTGAATGTTATATACCCGTTATCTTTCAAGTTGCCTCTTGGTTGGCTGCACTCACTCATCCCGGTCACAGAGTCATCTATGACATAGTTATCTATGCTCCCGGGGATTCGCTCCCTTGCCATCGCGATCCATCTCGAAATCCATTGGGTATAGGATAAATTAAGCGTTAAAGGTTGAGATTTTATTCCCCTGTCACGGTTATATTACCAGTGGCTAAAGAAACGTGTAAGACTGGTACTTAAACCATTTTACTTGCCGTATTCCGAATAGCACATATCATCGCATGTAGTCCCTGTGTTCGTGATGGTGTCAAATGTTGTTCCAGAGAAAGTCTTGCAAAATATTCTGTCACATCCACATCCAAAATCTCCTGAGGCGTCCTACCCTGGAAGAGAATAAAGACAACCGCAACCAGCCCTTTAACAATCGCTGCATCACTGTCACCAGCAAACTCTATTTTGCCTTGGTCATTTTTTTTCAGTGAGATCCACACTTGGCTCTGACAACCTGAGATTAAATACTCAGGTTGGCGCTGTTGATCAATAAGAGAGGGCAATCTCGCCCCCAGTTCAATCATATAGAGATATCTCTCTTCCCAATTCTGACAACGGGAGAAATTACGCAATAATTTATTTTGGTCGGGCAAACTTGCCATGACTTTTTCCTTATCATTTTTTTAATCTATAACAAGCTCAACCAAGCAGTTTTTCGATCCGCAGCAATGCAGCAACGAGTGCATCAATATCTTCTTTCGTTGTATAAATCGCCAGTGAAGCTCTGCACATGCTGGGAACCTGATAATGCTCCATTAGAGGAAGTGCACAATGATGCCCGGTACGAATAGCTATTCCATATTGATCAAGGAAACTTCCTACATCATAAGCATGATGGCAACCAAGGTTGAAAGCAATAACCCCCTGACGTCGCTCAGGGCCATACAATTTCAGTGACCTAATTTCCTTAAGTCGTGTAATGGCATAATCCATCAATCCCTGTTCATATTGCTGAATTTCATCCAGCCCGAGCGAAGAAATATAATCAATAGCACCACCAAGCCCAATAATTCCCGCCGTATTCGGCGTTCCTGCTTCAAACCGCCACGGTGGTGGCGCATAGGTTATCCCTGTTTGCAAGCTGACATGTTTTATCATTGCACCACCCCCTTCCCAGGGTGGCATAGCATCCAACAGGGATTTACGCCCGTAAAGCACGCCGATTCCGGTCGGTCCATATAGTTTATGGCCGGAGAAAACATAGAAATCACAATCCAGAGCCTGCACATCAACATTC
Source organism: Photorhabdus heterorhabditis (assembly GCF_001280945.1). Taxonomy (NCBI): domain Bacteria; kingdom Pseudomonadati; phylum Pseudomonadota; class Gammaproteobacteria; order Enterobacterales; family Morganellaceae; genus Photorhabdus; species Photorhabdus heterorhabditis. Next base: position 5,292 of record NZ_LJCS01000005.1, read on the forward strand.
TTATGCATAATAGCCTGAGCACCATCAACCAGAGTATGTAATTGGGCGCCCTGCTTATCAGCCAATTCTCTGGCCTGCTTTATAATTTCACGTACAGGATTTACTGTGCCAAGCACATTAGATAAATGAGTAAAAGAAAGTAATTTGGTACGTGAATCAATCAAGGATGATAAAACCGATTGATCCAGTTCACCATTTTCATCCAACGTCCATATTCTGATTTCACATCCAATCTGTTCTGCCAGCATATACCACGGAACGATATTGGCATGATGTTCCATCTCAGTAATCACAATATTATCGCCGTCATTGATAAATTTGCGGCCATAACTATTAGCAACCAGATTAATCCCTTCTGTCGTACCTTTGACGAAAACAATCTCTTCAGTACTTTGCGCATGAATAAATTGTGCTATCTGGTGGCGCACGTTTTCAACCATGCGAGTAGCCGCAGAACTCAAGGTATGAATTCCCCGATGAACCGCCGCATACTGATGCAAATAAAATTCGCTTTCCCGTTCAATAACTTGGACAGGTTTCTGAGCACTAGCAGCACTATCAAGATAAATCAACGGATGTCCATTAACCTGCTGAGCTAATACCGGGAAATCCTGTTGCACTTTTTTTACAGAAAAAGTCATTTTTTCACTCCCGCCAAACGGTGTTTAATGTGTTTCATGACAACGGATCTCAGGACTTCATCTTCAATAGAGTCGGTAAGTTCGGCAGCAAAAGCAAATACAATCATATGCTGTGCTTCACGCCGGTTGATACCTCGTGATTGCAAATAGAATAGTTGTTCTTCATCTACCCGACCAACGGTCGCACCATGACTGCATTTCACATCATCAGCGTAAATTTCCAATTGTGGTTTGGTATCCACTTCTGCCTGCTTGCCCAATAGCAAATTGTTATTGGTCATTTGTCCATCGGTTTTCAGTGCATGAGGTGCTACTTTGATCATGCCATTGAACACCGCTTTGCTCTGATCCATCACAATTGTTTTATGCAACTGGCGACTTTCACAATAGCCGTTGTTATGTTCCAGATAAGTGCGAGTATCTGCGACCTCTTTGCCTTGCGGCAACAACAGGCTATTCAGTGATAAATTAGCCCCTTCACTATTAAGCTGCACACTGGTATTGTGCCGGCCAAGCCCCACCCCTAACAAAAAGCTGGTGCTTTTCACCTGAGCATCTCGACCAATCACAATGTCGTTATGCGCAAAGTGGTAGCTTTCGCTGTTTTCAACGCCCAGTTTTATATGAGTTAAACTGGCATTATCACCTACGTTTGTGGTCAGTCTACTCCCGGTCATATGGGCTTGCTGCTCATCAATACTGACGAAATGTTCGATCACTTTGGCACTCGCATTAGCTCCCACAGAAATGTGGTAGCGGTAATGGCTAGTATTCAATATTTCACCAGAATAGCCACTTGTTATATTTAGCAGATACAATGGCTTTGCTGCGATTTGTCCAGCCTTTAATGTGATCACCAAAGGCTGTTGCGCTAAACTTTCTGTTAGATGTAGAAAAATTTCACTCTGTATCGGTGTCGGAAGCTTACTTTTGTTATCCAATAAGCTGAGCTGATAAGGCCCAAATTCACGGGAACTCAGTAAAGGGGAAAAACAACCATCCACCAGCACAACTCGCCAGCAATCTACGGGAATAGCCAGCTGTTCGCACTGTGCTGCTGTCAATTCCCCAGTTTTGATACTGTATTGCTGATTTAGCAGTCGTTCCAGCGGCGTATAGCGCCAGTCTTCATGTCTGAATTGAGGAAAATTGGTTGTGGTTGCTTTCTCCCAATGCATGCTGGCATGCAATGAATCATCACCATGACGAGAGTGATACAAACCAGCAAAACGTTCTAATGCTTTCTGATTACGTTCTGTAACCTGGCGGGTCTTCTCAGTCCTTTCACTGTTGGTCAATAAGCCAGCCATAACCTTGTTCCTCCAACTTTTTCGCCAGACTGAAATCACCGGATTTAATAATCTGCCCCTGATAAAGCACATGAACAAAATCAGGCTGCACATAGTCTAGAATACGTTGATAATGGGTAACGATAATGAGTGAACGGTTAGGATCACGCAGGGAATTCACGCCATTAGCCACAATTTTCAGCGCATCAATATCCAATCCTGAATCTGTTTCGTCCAAAATACAAAGCGTTGGCTCCAGCGCGGCCATTTGCAGAATATCATTACGTTTTTTCTCACCGCCGGAAAAACCAACATTGACTGAACGTGTCAACAAGTCTTGTGGCATATTTAGCAATTCAATTTTTTCTTCGATAAAATCGGCAAAATCAAAGCGATCCAGAGGCTCCTGATGACGATATTCACGCACAGCGTTTACTGCCGTTTGCAGGAAGAATTGATTGCTGACCCCGGGAATTTCTACCGGATATTGAAAAGCAAGAAAAATCCCTTCACCAGCCCGTTCTTCCGGATCAAGTTCAAGTAAATCTTTTCCTTTAAAAGTGATGCTACCATCATCAATTTCATATTCTTCACGGCCTGCTAATGTTGCTGATAACGTACTTTTGCCAGACCCATTTGGCCCCATAATGGCATGGACTTCACCAGGTTTAACTTCAAGATTTAATCCTTTTAGGATTTCATTACCTTCAACACTGACTCGTAAGTTTTTAACACTTAACATATTACATGCCTTCGAACGACTTAACGTTCTGTCATAAAAAAGGGAAACCGGGAGAACTTATCCAACGCTGTGCTCAAGACTAATCGCCAACAATTTTTGCGCTTCAACGGCAAACTCAAGGGGAAGTTCAGAGAACACATCCTTACAGAAACCATTAACAATCATAGAAATCGCATCATCTTCACTGATACCGCGTTGCAAACAATAGAACAATTGATCTTCACCAATGCGGGAAGTTGTCGCTTCATGCTCAAGTTGCGCGGTATTGTTCTGTACTTCTACATAAGGGAAAGTATGCGCGCCACATTCGGTTCCAATCAGCATGGAATCACATTGGGTATAGTTACGCGCGTTTTCTGCTCCCGGCAGTATTTTTACCAGCCCACGATAACTGTTCTGGCTACGGCCAGCAGAAATGCCTTTTGAAATGATGGTCGATTTAGTGTTACGGCCAATATGGATCATCTTGGTGCCCGTATCTGCCTGTTGAGTACCATTAGTCAGGGCAACAGAGAAAAATTCCCCAATCGAGTTATCCCCTTTCAGGATCACGCTCGGATATTTCCAGGTAATTGCTGAACCCGTTTCAGATTGGGTCCAGGACATCTTGGCATTTTCACCTTCACACAACGCTCTTTTAGTTACAAAGTTGAGAATTCCTCCTGCACTATCACCACCACCTGAAAACCAGTTCTGTACTGTGGAATATTTCACTTCTGCATCTTTATGGATAATCACTTCCACAACAGCGGCATGAAGTTGATAACTGTCACGTACAGGGGCGGAGCATCCTTCTATATAGCTGACATAACTACCTTCATCAGCAATCAGGATAGTACGCTCAAATTGCCCCGTTTTAGCGGCGTTGATACGAAAATAGGTGGATAGTTCCATCGGGCAACGAACCCCTTTGGGTACATAAACAAAAGTACCATCAGAAGCAACGGCCGAGTTCAGCGCGGCAAAGAAATTATCATGGCTTGCAACCACACTACCGAGGTATTTCTGAACTAATTCAGGATATTCCTGTATCGCTTCACTAAATGAGCAAAAAATAATGCCTTCTTTCGCTAGCTTATCCCGATACGTTGTTGAAACAGATACTGAATCAAAAATAGCATCTACCGCAACAGCTTCCCCTTCTCGTACAGGAACACCCAGCTTGTCAAATGCCTCTTCAATTTCTGCCGTCAAATAGTTATTGGTTTGCTCTGTACTTATCTCCTGGACAGTACCGGATTGCGAATTACAGCTATCATCACAAGTACCACATGAGGGTGCTGAATAGTAACTGTAATCTTGGTAATCAAGATTAGGGTAATTCGCTTTTAACCAATGTGGTTCTTCCATTCCTTGCCAATGACGATAAGCCTCTAGCCGAAACTCAAGCATCCATTCAGGTTCATTGCGTTTTGCGGAAATTGCTCGTACAACCTCTTCACTCAAACCTTTAGCTAACTCATCAGTCGCTACCTGAGTGAAAAAACCTTCTTTATAACGATGATCGCTAAGCCAAGTCTGCACATCATCACTGATTTCTACATTGCTCTGAGACATAGATTGGTACACTTATATACCAAAGCTTTCACCACACCCACAGGCATGCTGAGCTTTTGGATTATTGAATTTAAACATCTGATTTAAACCTTCACGTACAAAATCAACTTCAGTACCATCAATAAATGGCATTGCTTTCAGAGGAACATACAAACATGCACCTCCATTTTCATACCTTAGATTATCAGGTGCGGGATCATTAACCATCTCAAACACATAGCCAAAGCCTGCACATCCTGACTGCTTAACGCCCAGATATAACCCTTTGCTTTGTGGGTTTTGTTGCATCAATTTTAAGATCTGCGCTGCGGCTCTCTCTGTGATGGTAATTCCTTGCCATATCGTTTCATTCAGAGAGAAAGTTTCAACACTATTTGTCATAGCTGGCCTCATATTTTTCTGTGGCAATTTTCTGCCGCTGTTATCAGAGTCTTTTCCTCTCATATAATGGTAATGATAACCCTTATCACTTCAACCATTTGTTTTAAGAGGATATACATTAAATAGATTAAATTTTATTCAAATGCTGTGATTTATGTTCATCCCATACGAAAGGTATCTCTTTAATTTACTGTTTTATCTATAAATTATTAGTTTGATCAATTGTGCTATTTTTTACTCAATAGCACATAATAAAAGCACAAAAGGTTCATTAGGGATACTATTTAAGGTGAACTTTCAGATATACCGGAAATGCAGAGCAAGAGTTATCATTATGATTATAATATATACAAATAAAGTTTCTATTTAATTAATTCAATTATACCCAATAGATTTCAAGATGCATCGCGACGGCAAGAGAGCGAATCCCCGGGAGCATAGACAATTCTGTGACCGGGGTGAGTGAGTGCAGCCAACAAAGAAGCAACTTGAAAGATAACAGGTATAAACTCATTCAGGAATAATCTTATCTATATACTCTGCTCTCAATATCCTTTCCTTTATTCTATTAATAACTTTATTAGCCACTAATTTAATTCAAACGTATTACGTGACTATAATAAACATTTGCAAGACCTTGCATCTCATGCGAATAAACGTATACTGCCTCCGGGTGCTTGAGACTTTCTGTCTTAAGCATGATGTTCCAGGAAAATTACGTTCTAGGCAGAAAGAGAAAAGCCCCATCCGACTATAAATCGAAATGAGGCTACTCCTAATGCTGAACAACATAAGGCTAGCCTCTTACCTGATAAAAAGCAAGGAGAGAAGGCTATGAAGCCACAAAAAATCGTAATATTTAGTTTGATCGTTATTTGTGTGACGTTACTCTTATTCACATGGATAACAAGAGGTTCACTCTGTAAGCTCCATATCAAACAAGGTAATACAGAGGTTGCGGCAATCATGGCTTACGAATCCAGCAACAGGTAAGGCAGCCTTGGCGGGAGGTTTTTACTCCCGCCCTTTTAGATGTTGTTATGGCTTGGATCTCAGGCACCCTTCATATTTAAGTGGAATTAAACATAAATTAAAACCGGTGAAATTTTAGCATTAATTGATATATCGGCGTTTACAGACTTAAATAAAAATTTGCAATTAGGTTTTTATCTATTCCAGCATTAATTTACTTAATATAATTCAACATTTAAATTCATCGGATATATATAAGAAAATCAAATAATCCATAACATTATAAAAATATCAACAAGCTCCAGGGAATATATATATTTCCTGGATGGCTATCACAATTAAATTTAATTACCGTGAAGGATAACTTTTTCAGTTAAATAGTAGGTTATCATCCATACAATAACCTACTTTTACTTTTGTTTTATATTTTATCCAAGTAAAACTGATGTAGTTAATCGGGAAGTGCAACATAGATGTTGCCGATCATCAAAAATATCGATTTCCCATACCTGATGATTACGCCCAAGGTGGAGAGGTCTACACACCCCTTTCACCTCACCACTGCGAACAGAACGGATATGGTTAGCATTTATTTCCAGCCCGACAACTTTTTCCTCACCTTCAGAACAGAGATACCCAGCCAAAGAACCAAGTGATTCTGCCAATACAACCGACGCCCCACCATGTAATAAGCCAAATGGTTGCTGGGTACGATAATCAACCGGCATTGTACCTTCGATAAAGTTATCACCGATATGCGTGATTTTTATGCCCAGATGGCCCATCATACATTGGCTACTCACTTGATTCAGGCTCTCCAGTTCAATATCACGTTTCCAAATCATGGGATTATCTCCAATAAAGCTTGCAACGGATGCTTAAGTACTTGCCCTTCTATCCGCTTAACCTGACTACGGCAGGAATAACCAGAAATTAGGCAACGCTCCAATGGTAGTTTTTGCAAGGCAGGTTGCCAGGATAATTTATAGATACCAATAGAGTGTTTTATGTTTTTGTTTTCATGACCATACGTTCCAGCCATTCCACAGCAGCCTACACTGATATTATCCAGCTTACTACCCAGCCGATGGAAAATTTTTTCCCACTGTTTACTACTGCCCGGTAGCATAGTCACTTCCGTGCAATGTCCTAACAGATACCATTTATCTCTGGGCGCTTCTTTATTACCTATTTTCTCTGGCAAAGCATTGATCAGCCATTCATGCACAAGCTGAACCTCAAACTTGCCTCGCTGTTCACCAAGAATATCGTTGTATTCATCCCGGTAACACAATACCAATGCGGGATCAACACCAACCATAGGAATCCCCAGCTCAGATACCCGATTAAGGAAATCTGACGTTCTTCTGGCCGTTTTAGCAAAATGGGATAAAAATCCTTTGATATGTTGAGCCTTACCATTAGGAGAAAATGGCAACAATATCGGTTTATATCCCAATTTTTCTACCAAATAGGCAAAGTCAGCCACAACTTTAGCATCGTAATAGCTAGTAAACGGGTCCTGAACAATCAACACATGTTTATCACGGTGGATCTGATCCATTTTTTCAAGCTGTTCTAAAGTGGTAGAAAGCGCATAATGGCCTGCAAGCTGCTGGTGTAATGTCGGGCTGGATAATAAAGGTAAATCCACCATCCCGATGGTACGGCGGCTCAATTCCTGCACCCACGGTTGTTTTAGGAAGAAATTAAATACCCGCGGTGCCTTAGCCATTAATGGTGTACTGCTTTCCGCACCTGCCACAATATGATCACGTAAAGGGCGGAAATAGCGACCATGATATAACTCAAGAAAACGTGCTCGAAATGATGGCACATCAATTTTGATCGGACACTGTGTTGAACAAGCTTTGCATGCCAGACAACCAGACATTGCCTCTTTTACTTCATGAGAAAAATCATACTCTCCACGCCATGCTTGCCAGCTATTACGCGTCTTTTCAATCAGCCCACGCAGGCTTGGTCGTTTTTGTTGCAATCCCTGTTGTAGCAATTTCAGGTCCATGCCCTGTTCAGTTAAAAGACGAAGCCATTCACGCACTAATGTTGCCCGTCCTTTCGGCGAGTGGATGCGCTGTTGGCTAATTTTCATTGATGGACACATCGGGCTTTTCACATCGAAATTAAAACAGAGTCCATTACCATTACACGCCATAGCGCCACGGAATGTATTTCTTACATTTATCGGAATTTCCCGGTCATAAGTTCCTCGTTTGACCGCGTCGATTTTCATCATCGGCGCATCAACGCCAATCGGTGAACAAATTTTACCCGGATTCAAACGGTTATCTGGGTCAAAGGCAGCTTTAATACGACGCAATTCTTCATACAGGGTGATACCGAAAAATTCAGGGCTGTATTCAGCACGAAATCCTTTACCATGTTCCCCCCATAACAAACCACCATAACGTGCCGTGAGGCGGACAATTTCATCAGAAATCTGTTTCATTAGTATCTCTTGCTGAGGATCACACATATCCAGAGCAGGACGGACATGCAACACACCCGCATCTACATGACCAAACATCCCATAATTAAGATGATGGCTATCCAATAGCTGTCGGAATTCTGCAATATAATCAGCAAGATGCTGTGGCGGTACACAAGTATCTTCCACAAATGGGATCGGTTTCGCAGCACCTTTGCTGTTACCTAACAAGCCAACGGATTTCTTGCGCATCACATAAATACGCTCAATATCATCTAATTCCCGACAAATTTGATAACCAATGACACCCGCCTGCTTGTCATTCATAAGTTCATCAAGACGCTGGCAGAGGGTTGTGACTTGCTGATCTATTAATTGTTGGTCATCACCACTGAATTCAACAATATTCAACCCCTGCATATCCTTGCCAGGCACATCTGTAATCAACTCTTTTACTGAATGCCAGACGATATCCTCACGCGCTAAATTCAACACCTTGGAATCTACAGTTTCAACCGATAAAGCCTTTGCATTCACCATAAAAGCCGCATTACGCAACGCAGAATCAAATGAATCATATTTTACGTTTACCAACCGCCTGACTTTCGGCAACGGTGTAATATCCAGAACGGCTTCCGTAATAAAAGCCAGAGTTCCTTCTGAACCGGTCAGGATGCGGCCTAAATCAAACTTCTGCATATCGTCACTGAAAACATGGCGCAAATCATAACCTGTCAGAAAACGATTAAGCTTAGGAAATTTTTCAACGATAAGTTCACGTTGTTCACGGCAACGGTTAAGCACCGTGTCATAAATACGGCCAGTAACAGAATCTTCTTGCGCAATCGATTCCGCCAGCGCTATGTCCATAGAGCGAGTATCAAGTCGCTCTCCACCCAACAAAACTGCCCGTAAACCAAGAACATGATCAGAAGTTTTACCATATACCAACGAACCCTGACCGGACGCATCAGTATTAATCATTCCCCCCAATGTCGCGCGGTTACTGGTTGAAAGTTCTGGTGAAAAGAAATAACCATATGGACGCAAATATTGGTTCAGCTGATCTTTAATCACTCCGGCTTCTACTCTAACCCAGCCCTGTTCTGGGTTAATTTCAAGGATGCGATTCATATAACGGGACATATCTACCACGATACCACTATTAAGAGCTTGGCCGTTTGTACCTGTCCCGCCTCCACGCGGAGTAAATGTTAAATCATGATATTTTTTTTCACCTGCGATACGGGCCAGCAAAACCACATCTGCTCCGGATCGAGGGAAAACAACAGCCTGTGGTAATAGTTGATAGATACTGTTATCTGTCGCCATTGTCAGACGATCTGCATAACTGCTTGCAGTATCTCCGGTAAATCCTTGTTCTTTTAATGTATCCAAGAATTCCTGTGCCAACCCACTGACGTGAGGTGCTTGTGATATGCGTGGGATCATTATCGTTTTGATCCTTGTAAAATGAGTGTCCACATTGCTTTATTTATACTACCCTTCTTTGAGTTCGATGCCTTAGTCAGCCTTAACGATTAATCACAGTTAACTCACTTATCTGAGAAGGCAAGCGTTTACCTTATCATAATATTCACCTATTTTGAGTAACCTATATACCCTATGGATTTCAAGATGCATCGCGATGGCAAGGGAGCGAATCCCCGGAAGCACAACGAACTTTGTGACTGGGGTGAGTGAGTGCCGCCAACAAAGAGGCAACCTGAAAGATAACAGGTATAGATAACATCTTATTTATTCATTATCTTTATCGCCACTGAATCGTTTAGAGAAATTAACTTATGGACAAATCACAATCGCACTATGATCTACCAAAGTTATTGTTTACCTTAATCTTTATTTCACTCTTAATCGTTACCAGTTTCTGGGTGATGAAACCGTTTATCCTTGGTTTTGTCTGGGCAGGAATGGTTGTTATCGCCACTTGGCCTTTACTGGAAAAACTACAAAATGGCTTATGGGGTAAACGCTGGCTTGCTGTCACCATTATGACATTATTGCTAATCTTGTTATTTGTGATCCCTATCGCATTGCTGGTCAGTAGCTTGTTGGAAAACAGCGCACCATTAATTCAGTGGGCTAAATCCCCTGCTAATTTCCAAATGCCGGCCATGACCTGGCTGAATAACATCCCTTTAGTTGGCGATAAGCTGTACAGTGGCTGGAACTCACTGATTACTGATGGTGGAAATGTTCTGATTGCCAGAGTCCAGCCCTATGTCGGAGAGGCTGCAACCTGGTTCTTTACTCAAGCGGCAAATGCCGGACGCTTCGTTTTTCATCTTGCTTTAATGGTGCTATTCAGTGTGCTGCTATATTTGAAAGGTGAGCAAGTAACGATGAGTATTCGCCATTTTGCCGTTCGCCTGGCAGATAAACGTGGAGATGCCGCTATCTTGTTGGCAGCACAGTCTATCCGTGCTGTAGCGCTTGGTGTGGTCGTTACTGCTCTGGTTCAAGCTATTATCGGTGGTATCGGCTTAGCTGTTGCGGGTATTCCTTATGCTACATTGCTGACAGTACTTATGTTTGTCTGTTGTGTTGCCCAGATCGGTCCATTGCTGATTTTAGTTCCTGCTGTTGCCTGGCTTTACTGGACAGGTGATACAGCTTGGGGCACCGCGCTATTGGTCTGGAGCTGTGTAGTCACAACAATGGATGGATTTCTTCGTCCATTTTTAATCCGTCTGGGCGCCGATTTGCCTATGGCCCTGATATTAACCGGTGTTATTGGCGGAATACTCTCATTCGGTATGATCGGTCTATTTATCGGACCCGTTGTGTTGGCCGTTGCCTATCGTTTATTAATTGCATGGATGAATGAAATCCCAGAACCTAAAAATGATTTGACTGAAACTGAAAAATATCTGGAAAAAAAATTCTCAGAATAATTTTTCCGACAATTAATTTTGCCACATTTAGCGAAAGAGGATTAACGCTTTCGCTAAATTATAGCTTTATACAGATATATCTAATCATTCATCTGAAATACGCGTTTATTAAACATAAATATTGTCAAATAAATGTTAAAAAAAGGTTAAATAACGCCATTTTTTCCCATAAATAATACGCAAATTAGGACTATTCTTAATGAATAAACTATTCAATTAAATTAGTATGGACGGGCTATGAACGAGACGTTTATTTCTCCTTTTGATGGTTCTAGTAATTAGGAACGCTTATATTGCTGTGTGTAGTCTTTGCCTATCGAGCCCACGATAGGCTTTTTTTTACTATTTTCGTCCTTCGCCAAAATAATGTCATCCGTTGCTCTAACCATTAAAGAAACCCGCCATTATTTTGACGGGCTTCCAAACTCAACTGTGTATTATTCGCAGTTAACTCTCTTTAGCTAATCCTAACCAAGTTTTTACAACAGTATCTGGATTTAATGACAAGCTATCAATCCCCTCTTTCATCAACCAGTGCGCAAAGTCCTGATGGTCTGAAGGCCCTTGACCACAAATTCCCACATATTTGTTTTGACGCTTGGCCGCCTGAATAGCTAACGAAAGCATAGCCTTAACCGCATCATTACGTTCATCAAATAGTTCAGATACCACACCGGAATCCCGGTCTAAGCCAAGAGTAAGTTGAGTCATATCGTTAGAACCAATAGAGAAACCATCAAAGTGTTCAAGGAACTGTTCTGCCAGAATTGCGTTGGACGGGATCTCGCACATCATAATGACTTTCAATCCATTTTCACCACGCCTTAATCCTTGCAATGCCAGCTCAGTAACAACAGCTTCAGCCTGAGCGACAGTACGCACAAATGGGATCATAATTTCAACGTTTGTCAGCCCCATATCATTACGTACACGTTTAACCGCTTCACATTCTAATGCAAAACAATTACGGAAATTGTCAGAAACATAACGTCCCGCGCCACGGAACCCCAGCATAGGATTCTCTTCATCAGGTTCATAAATGTCGCCACCAACCAAGTTAGCATATTCATTGGATTTAAAGTCAGACAGACGAACAATAACCCGTTTCGGCCAAAATGCAGCCGCCAGAGTAGCGATCCCTTCAGTCAGGCGCCCAACATAAAATTCAACCGGATTGTCATAACCCGCCATCAGAGATTTTATCTCTTGCTGTAATTCCGGGGTTTGCTGATCAAATTCCAATAATGCGCGGGGATGAACACCAATCATCCGGTTAATAATAAACTCCAAACGAGCAAGACCTACACCTTCATTCGGTAAACGGGCAAAATCAAATGCACGGTCTGGGTTACCAACGTTCAACATAATTTTCACATCAAGCTCAGGTAATTGATCTACCTGAGAGCTTTGCACCGTGAAATCCAATTGATTCTGATAAACAAAACCGGTATCACCTTCCGCACAGGAAACCGTCACCTGCTGATTTTCTTTCAAACGTTCTGTTGCATCACCACATCCAACAACTGCCGGTATTCCCAACTCGCGAGCAATAATTGCCGCGTGGCAGGTGCGGCCACCACGATTAGTTACAATTGCAGCCGCCTTTTTCATAATAGGTTCCCAATCCGGATCAGTCATATCAGTGACTAAAACATCACCCGGTTGGATACGCTCCATTTCATTTAAGTTATGGATAACTTTTACTATACCTGAACCAATACGATGACCTATGGCACGTCCTTCCACTAATACCTGACCTCGTTCATTCAGTTGGTAACGTTCCATAACCTGCTGGTTTGAGCGGACAGTCTCAGGGCGAGCCTGAACAATGTATAACTTGCCATTATGACCATCTTTGGCCCATTCAATATCCATTGGACGACCATAATGTTTTTCAATCAACAACGCCTGACGAGCCAGCATTTCGACTTCTTCATCAGTTAAAGAGAAACGATTGCGTTGTGATTCTGGCACATCTTCGATACGTACTTGCTTACCATGCTCTTTATTATCAGCGTAGATCATATGCAGCTTTTTAGAGCCAAGATTGCGGCGAACAATTGCTGGCTTACCTTTATTCAGCGTTGGCTTATGAACATAGAATTCATCCGGGTTTACTGCCCCCTGAACAACCATTTCACCCAAGCCGTAAGCCGAGGTAATAAATACAACCTGATCAAATCCTGATTCAGTATCAATAGTGAACATCACACCAGACGAGGCGAGATCAGAACGAACCATACGTTGTATACCCGCTGACAGAGCAACCCCTCGATGGTCATAGCCCTGATGGACACGATAGGAAATGGCACGATCATTAAACAATGAAGCAAATACATGCTTAATAGCAATCATCACAGCATCAATACCTTGTACGTTCAAAAAAGTTTCCTGCTGACCAGCAAAAGAAGCATCTGGCATATCTTCAGCAGTTGCAGAAGAACGTACAGCAAAAGAGGCTTCTGGCTCCCCGTCGGACAATTGTTGATAAGCATCTTGGATATCTTTTTCCAACTGCGGAGTAAATGGCGTATCTATCACCCATTGGCGAATTTGTGCCCCCGCTTTAACCAGTTGATTTACATCATCAACATCGGTTTCATCCAGTAAATTATAAATACGCTGATTGACGCCGCTTTGTTCCAGAAAATCATTAAATGCCCGTGCTGTCGTAGCAAAACCATTCGGGACAGAAACCCCCAATTCTGACAGATTCGTGATCATTTCTCCCAGGGAGGCGTTTTTACCACCCACCCGGTCAACATCATGCATACCTAATTGGTTATACCAAAGCACATTACACGGGGTGAGGTCATTATTGGGCATTAAAACAATCCTTTTAACATTCATGGGGTACAAGTTGGAAAATGGGTACTGTACTTAGCAGTCGTAAATAGACTAACACAATGTTTTGACACACATAGAAAGGTGAATCGATCAACCAAACAATATTATTTTTTTGCAGGTATAATCTGTAAAAAACCGATATCCAGCTTCGCTTAACTGAACAATTTACAAAGACAAAAGGCCACTATAAATATCATGACAAAATCCAGACTAGAAATATCAGGAGAAAATAACAATGTTGAACGCACCGTTTTCTTTATTTCCGATGGAACAGCAATTACCGCAGAAGTATTGGGTCATGCAGTATTATCGCAATTTCCTATTAAAGTAACCTCACACACGCTCCCTTTTGTTGCAAGTGAAGATCGCGCAAAAGAAATAAAGCAACAAATAAACCAAATATATCAAGATACGCGTATAAGACCTTTAGTTTTCTATTCTATTATCTCTTCTGGAGTGAAAAATATTATTACCAGTAGTGAAGGATTTTGTCAGGATATTGTCCAAACACTAGTCGCTCCATTACAGAAAGAAACCGGATTGGAACCAAAACCTGAACTTAACCGCACCCATGGTCTGACGGAGCAGAATCTCAGCCAGTATGATGCACGCATAGCCGCTATTGATTATGCTCTGGCACATGATGATGGTATCTCTTTACGCAATCTTGACCAAGCGCAGGTTATTCTACTAGGCGTATCTCGCTGTGGAAAAACCCCTACCAGCCTCTATTTAGCCATGCAATTTGGTATCCAGGCGGCAAATTATCCTTTTACTGCGGACGATATGGATAATTTGCAACTACCTGCAACATTAAAACAATTTCAGCATAAGTTATTCGGTTTAACTATAAGCCCTGAACGACTGGCCGCTATTAGGGAAGAACGCCGAGAAAATAGCCGTTATGCATCATTAAGGCAATGTAGAATAGAAATTTCTGAAGTTGAAGCTTTATTCCGTAAGAATAAGATTAATTATCTTAATACCACCAATTATTCTGTTGAAGAAATCTCGACCAAAATAATTGACATAATGAAGCTAAAACGCCGAATGTTTTAAGAACATATCAATATGAATAATTGAAAAAAACTTATCATATGACTAACTATATTGTTTGTTCGATTTAGTCATTTTCGTTTATTGTAATTTCAATTATCCATATATACCCAATAGATTTCAATTTGCAGCGCGGCGGCAAATGAACGCATCCTCAGGAGCATAGATAACGATGTGACTGGGGTAAGTGAACGTAGCCAACAAAGCAGCAGCTTGAAAGATGAAAAGTATAAACGCTAGTGTGAAACAAACATTGAGAAAATATATGTCCAGAACAGATGGTTTAAGGACTCATCACGTCGATAGTCTGGTAACACCTCAAGCTCTTACGATTCAATTTTCTGTATCCGAAAAAATCGCCAATAATGTGACAACGTCACGAAAACGTATTGAAGCCATTTTATCGGGTAATGACCCACGGCTTATGGTTATCGTCGGTCCCTGTTCTATTCATGATATTGATGCTGCTTTAGATTATGCTCATCGACTGAATACATTACGTGAAAAATACCAGCATAGACTAGAAATTGTTATGCGTACTTATTTTGAGAAACCACGCACAGTCGTGGGCTGGAAAGGTCTTATTTCAGATCCAAACCTCGACGGCTCCTGTCAGGTTAATCGTGGTATTACCCTAGCCAGGAAATTATTGGTTGACGTCAATGAGTTGGGTTTACCCACTGCAACTGAATTTCTTGATATCGTGACCAGCCAATATATTGCTGATCTGATTAGCTGGGGAGCCATCGGTGCCAGAACAACTGAAAGTCAGATTCACCGGGAAATGGCATCAGCACTCTCCTGCCCGATTGGTTTTAAAAACGGAACTGATGGTAACACTCGTATCGCAATAGATGCCATCCGGGCAGCCAATGCCAGTCATACATTCTTATCACCGGATAAGCATGGTCAAATGACTATCTATCAAACCGAAGGCAATCCACACGGTCATATCATTATGCGTGGAGGTAAACAACCCAATTACAGTGCCGGAGATATTGCCTCAACTTGTGATCAACTACGTGAATTTGATTTACCAGAGCATTTAGTCGTCGATTTTAGCCATGGCAATTGTCAAAAAACACACAAACGCCAACTGGATGTAGCAAAAGAGGTAGGTCAACAGATCCAGAATGGCTCTACGGCGATTGTCGGTGTGATGGCTGAAAGCTTTCTGGTTGAAGGTTCTCAAAAAATCATTCCTGGACAACCACTGAATTATGGTCAATCTATCACAGATCCTTGCCTGAGCTGGAAAGATACAGAACAACTTATTGAAATTCTTGCCAAAGCAGTGAATTCTCGCTTCTGAATCTTTTCCTGAGTTAGCCTTTTTGATTTATAAAAGGCTAACTGACAATACATTAATAAATTGCATTAATATATTGATCCTGAACGTTAAAAATATTACTTGAAGTCATCCCCCCATATAACGATAATGATTCTCAATATGATAATAGTTGGTATTCTCTAATCGGATCTATGACTGAAAATTCCACTAATTTCGCCAAACTAAAACCGATAAACTAATATTAACTAAATATAAAGACAACCCAGCCAGCCCCCAGAACATGTATCAGGGCAGCTAGCTATATCCATAAATCACAAAATATTATTATAGGGATTCGTCTGATGTCTCAATCTGCGAAATCAACACTTAAATTATCAGTACTAAGCCTGGCAATTATCAGTAGTATTCCGACTGTTTATGCAGCAACAAAATCGCCCGATTCCGAAAGCGATAAATCATCCCACGATGTGATAACGGTTTATGCAACGGGTAATGAAAGGGATAGTTTCGAAGCACCCATGATGGTGACAGTGATAAATAATAAATCAGCACAAAGTCAGACAGCTGGTAATGCCAACGATCTCATCAGAAAAATACCCGGCATTAATATAGCTGGTACAAACCGTGCTAACGGACAAGATGTTAGCCTGCGTGGTTATGGCCCACAAGGCGTTTTGACATTGATTGATGGTATCCGTCAAGGTACAGATACCGGTCATATTAATGGTACGTTCCTGGACCCAGCATTAATTAAACAAGTCGAAGTTGTACGCGGTCCTTCAGCTCTGCTCTACGGCAGTGGTGCTTTAGGCGGTGTTATCGCTTATCAAACTGTAGATGCGGCAGATCTTCTGCAAACAGGTCAAGATCATGGATTCCGCGTTTTTGCCCGCGGTGCAACCGGTGACCATAGCATGGGTTTTGGCGGTGCAACTTTCGGCAAAACAGAATCTCTGGATGGCTTATTTGCATTCAGTACGCGTGATGCAGGTAATATCCGCCATAGCAATGGTTTGACGGCTGATAACGATGAATTTATCAGTAACCTAATAGCGAAAGGTAGTTGGAAAATTGATGAAAACCAGTCCCTAAGCAGCCAGTTACGCTATTACCGTAATGAAGCTAATCAACCTAAAAATCCACAAACGCTCATCGGGAAAAATGACCGGCCTAACTCGTGGGCTGACCGAACAACAGCTCAGCGTGATGCCCAACTCAGCTACCAGTTAAATCCATCAGAATATGACTGGTTAAATGCCAAGGCTGATCTTTATTATTCAGATGTCACGATTGATGTCCGCACTAAAGAAAAAGGGTTCGAAGGCCGCGAGCAGAAAACCTATGGCGTAAAACTGGAAAACCGCTCCCGCCTGTGGACAGACAGCCCATTAGCGCATCAATTTACTTACGGTGGTGAAACTTACCAACAGAAACAAACCCCTGGGGGCAACACAGATAGCTTCCCAGATGCCGATATCCGCTTTTATTCCGGTTGGGTACAAGATGAAATAACCTTACGCGACCTGCCAGTATCTATTATCGCCGGTACTCGCTACGACAATTATAAAGGAACCAATTCTAAATATAAGGATGTTAGCGCAGATAAATGGTCTTCCAAAGGTGCTATCAGTATCACACCAACTGATTGGTCAATGCTATTTACCTCTTACGCTCAGGCTTTCCGAGCGCCGACAATGAAAGAAATGTATAACGATTCTAGGCACTACCCAATGGGTCCAGGAATGAATAACGACTGGATACCTAACCCTAATCTCCGTCCAGAAAGTAACACAACATGGGAATCTGGTTTTGGACTACGTTTCGGTAACCTGTTAGCAGAAAATGATGAACTGAAATTCAAAGCCAGCTATTTTGATACCAAAGCTAAAGATTATATTAAGTTAGAGCTTATTAACCCGCTTAAGAAAAAATCAGGTGAGATAGTTAAATTACCATCAGGTGATCCAATATACCTGAACACAACATCTACTAATGTACCCAGTGCCAAAATCTGGGGTTGGGATATCTCTATGAACTATGAATCCAATCTATTCTCCTGGGAACTGGCTTACAACCGCACTGAAGGTAAAGATGAAAAGAGCGGTTATTCTCTTAATAACCTTAGCCCAGATACTATTACCAGCATATTGGATATCCCCATTGCACAGACCAGTTTTTCTGTAGGCTGGGTAAGTCAATTCACAAATCATACTGATTTCAAAGGCAAAGACGACAAAGGTAACGATCCCAAACAACAAGCCGGCTATGGGATTAATGACTTTTATGTCAGTTATCAAGGCGAAGGAATGTTAAAAGGTGTGACCACTACGGCAGTTCTAGGCAACGCCTTTGATAAAGAATACTACTCACCACAGGGAATACCGCAGGATGGCCGCAATGCCAAACTATTGGTCAGTTACCAGTGGTAATTTAATGCACTGTATTTTTAAGGAGTTAAACTGTGAATTCATCACTTTATGAGCGTTACCTACAAGCCAAAGCTGATAACAAAGCCAAATATGCCCGCGATCTGGCTGCTTATCTGAATGTCAGTGAAGGTGAGTTATTGCACAGCCGTGTTGGTGTAGATGCCAAACGTCTTGACATTGATGCCCCCACTTTGCTGGAGGAGCTGGCTGTTGTTGGCGAAACTAAAGCAATTACCCGCAATGATTTTGCCGTTCATGAACAAATTGGCCGGTATGAAAATACACGTTTCAGCAGCCATGCCGGGCTAATCCTAAATCCTCGTGAACTCGATTTACGGATATTTTTTAATCATTGGGGCAGTGTATTTTATCTGGTTGAACCAGCGAAAAATGGTATGCGCCACAGCATCCAGTTTTTTGATCATCAAGGTGATGCTCTACATAAAGTTTATGCCACAAGTAATACTGATATGGCAGCCTGGGAAGCACTGATCGAAAAATACCAGACAGAAGAAAACCCAGCTCTGGTTATCAAACCTGTAGAAGAAACTGGTCATTCAGTTATAACAAATGAACTGAAAACGCAGCTTGATGAAGAATGGCGTGCTATGACTGATGTTCATCAATTCTTCATTATGCTTAAACACCATAACTTGAGCCGTCAGCAAATTTTTAATGCCGTACAGGACGATCTGGCCTATAGAGTGGGAAATTCTGCCCTGAGTGAGATCATTAGTGCCGCTCATAGCGATCAAAACGAAATTATGATTTTTGTCGGCAACCGTGGTTGCGTACAGATCTTCACTGGCAAGCTGGAACGCCTGATGCCATATCAGGAAGAAAACTCAGATCAAAAATGGATTAATATCTTTAACCGCAATTTCACACTACATTTAATAGAGAGTGCTATTGCTGAGAGTTGGGTAACTCGCAAACCGACGACTGATGGTTTCATCACCAGCCTTGAATTATTTGATGCTAATGGCAATCAAATTGTTCAATTGTTTGGTCAGCGCACCGAAGGCACTCCTGAACAAACTAAGTGGCGTGAGCAAGTGGCTGCTCTGCCAAAATTACAACCAGTACAGGAAGAGCGTGTAGCATGAAACAATGGCTTCTAACATTTGTCCTTGTGGTATCGTTCAGTGCTTTTTCCACTGAGCGAATCGTTACTATTGGTGGCGATGTATCTGAAATTGTTTTTGCACTTGGTGAAGGTGAAAAAGTTGTCGCCAGAGACAGCACCAGCCTGAAACCAACAGAGTTGCTTTCTTTACCGGATATCGGCTACATGAGGATGCTTAATCCTGAGGGCATTCTTTCTATGCATCCGACACTGGTTCTGACCAGCGAGCTGGCAAAGCCTTCACTAGCTCTTAAGCAAATCCAAGATTCTGGCGTAGAAGTTATTCAGATAACCGGAAAAGCATCGTTAGAAGCCATTCCTGAAAAAATTAAGACCGTCGCCAAGGCGGTCAATCAAGATGAACGTGGTGAACAACTGATTCAGCAATATCAAAAAGAACTGGCAAAAATACCCACAACCAAATTATCAACCCGTATCCTATTTGTTATGAGTCACGGAGGAATCATGCCAATGGCTGCCGGGCAGAAAACCGCAGCTGATAAGATGATCCGTGCTATTGGCGCGACCAATGCCATGCAAGGCTTCAACAATTACCGCCCACTTTCTCAAGAAGGTGTTATTGCCAGCGCACCAAATTTATTACTGGTGACTGAGGATGGCATCAAGTCAATGGGCGGTTTAGATAAAATCTGGCAATTACCCGGATTGAAACACACCCCAGCAGGTCAGAAACAACAAGTTTTAATTGTAGATGATATGGGACTGCTTGGTTTTGGCCTCAAAACCCCCACCGTGATGAAACAGCTAAGACAGGCGGCGGAGAAAGCTCAATGAGCCGTATGAAATCTCCAGGATTGGGGGTGGCGCTTCTTTGTCTGTTACTATCTGGGTTAGCTATTGGCTCTGCCAATATGGGCGCATTATCACTATCTTTTAAGACATTGTGGGAAACGTCTATCAGCGATCCTCAGTGGCAAATCTGGCTAAACATCAGATTGCCAAGAGTATTATTAGCGATACTCGTTGGCTGTGCTTTAGCGGCTTCCGGTGCTGTGATGCAAGGACTATTTCGTAACCCATTAGCAGATCCTAGCTTACTCGGTATCAGCAGCGGTGCTGCATTGATGGTTGCCGTGGTCATTGTTCTGCCATTTAGCCTACCATCTGCAATTGCTGTATATGGGCATATTATTGCGGCCTTTATTGGTAGTATATTGATTTCACTACTGATTTTTTCACTGAATAAATATAGCTATGGAAATCTGGCTCGTTTATTGTTAGCCGGGATTGCTATCAATGCACTCTGTATGTCTGCTATTGGTGTCCTAAGCTATGTCAGTGACGATCAACAACTACGGCAATTCTCTTTATGGATGATGGGATCACTTAGCCAAATAGAATGGCCAACTCTGGCAATTGCTGCTTCTTTGATTATTCCAGCCACCATCCTCACTTTCAGTCAGGCACGTAAACTAAATCTACTGCAACTAGGAGATGAAGAAGCCCATTACCTTGGTATTAATGTCCAGCGCACCAAATTCCAGTTATTGCTACTCAGCGCTCTACTTATTGGTAGTGCCGTTGCATTAAGTGGTGTCATTGGGTTTATCGGGTTGGTTATCCCGCATCTGATCAGAATGCAGTTTGGGGGCGATCATAACTGGCTACTTCCCGGTGCTGCGTTGGGTGGAGCATCTCTTCTGCTTACCGCAGATACATTAGCAAGGACATTGGTTTCCCCGGCAGAAATGCCTGTTGGTCTAATCACTGGTTTAATCGGCGGTCCATATTTTTTATGGCTGATACTCAAACAGCCAGGGAGCCGCACATAATGGATACAATAAGGAATAATATTTTTCTGCAAGCGAAAAATCTCAGTTATTCGATTGGCAATCAGAAAATAATTGATAACGTTTCACTCTCTGTAAATAAAGGTGAGGTTGTCGCCATTATCGGGCCAAACGGAGCTGGGAAATCCACATTATTGCGGCTATTAACGGGATACATAAAGCCTGAATATGGGCAATGTTATTTGCATGGAATGCCTATCGAGCAATGGTCAGCTCAACAGTTAGCTCGAACCCGTGCTGTCATGCGTCAATATAATTCACTCTCCTTCCCCTTTAGTGTGGAAGAAGTTATTGCTATGGGACGCTCCCCTCATGGTATTCATCACAAACAAATAGCAATTGATACGGTTATTGAGCAAACAGATTGCCAGGAGTTACGCCACCGCGACTATCGGCAATTATCTGGTGGTGAACAGCAAAGAGTACAATTGGCCCGTGTACTTGCCCAACTCTGGCACCCAACACCAACAGAATGTTGCTTATTTCTTGATGAACCGACATCAGCTTTAGATCTCTACCACCAGCAGCATACGTTACGTCTGCTTTACCGGCTGACTCGGGAACAACCGATGGTCATGTGCTGTGTTCTACATGATCTAAATCTCGCCGCTCTCTACGCAGATAAAATATTTTTGCTACATAAAGGGGAGCTGGTCGCAGCAGGTACACCAGAAGATGTGCTGAGTGATAAGATTCTAAGGAAATGGTATCAAGCCGACCTGGGTATCACCCGCCATCCTGAAACCCAGCAGCCTCAGATTTATCTGAGGCAATAACGACGAAAGCTAACAGGCAAATTATTTCCGTAATTTGCCTGCCTTATTTTTCCACTTATTCTATTTACGAAGCTTTATTGCATCAGGTAGATACCAGAAAGTTGAAATCAGGCACAAGCAATAACCCAAAAGCTCACACCCTTCTTCAACCATATTTTTTGCAGTGCGATCAAAATGTTCCTGCATTAAACCTTGCCATAATTCCCCCATGCCAAACAGGCGGGAAAAAACTAACACACACAAAATACCCGCAGCCATCATGCCGTAACTTTGATGACGAGCAAAATGAGCAAGCCCCACTAACGTATCTTTACCTCTGCGAACAGCATAAAAAATACAAATCAACGCCAATGGAATGGCTATCCACGCCCAAGCACCATGAAATATTTCATCAAATATGGAGTCTAGTTCTCTTATCAACAAACAGGCAAAAAAACCAGATATCAAAATTAAGGCAGGACGTAATTTGCTATTCTTCCTTGCTTCCCGAAGAAATACAGCAGAAATAACAAACAGTATACTCTCCTGAGAAATTTCAGTTAATGAATTCTCCTTCACTGCATTCTGCAAATAGATAACATCGATAAAAAGTAAGCCTATTACTATGGACAAGATCAGAGCATACAGGATGAAAAATACCAATTTTTTAGCTAAAAAGGCCAAATCCGATTGCATTACAACCTCCTTTAAATTGAACGACGAGCGATGATACTAATTTAAATAAATTGATGGAGAGCATTTGATGCTACTTATTATTAAAATGAAGAAAATTTTTATAAATGATAATAATTATCAATTATAAATAGCATTTTTTGCCTATCGATATTTTCAAATTATTTTAAAATACACCAATTAATAACCTAAGTTATTATCATCATGAAAATAACTAACAAACTCTAATATTTTAGCAACTAGCCCACCTTAGTGGGAGGTGAAAATGTCAGAAATTGTCGTAAACGATATTATCAGGTGGCTTGAAACTCAGCTTCAGTGTAATGAAGGTATAAAAATAGATACCATTGCCGACAGAAGCGGTTATTCAAAGTGGCACCTGCAAAGAGTGTTTAAAGAGGTACAAGGCTGTACTTTAGGTGAATACGTTCGCAAACGGCGTTTACATGAGGCAGCAAGATCTCTGCGTGAAGGAAACCTACCGATCCTTGATATTGCCTTACAGTATGGTTTTAGTTCTCAGGCAACATTTACCCGAATCTTCAAAAAGCACTTTAATACCACACCTGCCAAATTCAGAGAGAATGGTAACCTACCTGAATTCAAGTACTTCTTAGGTTATGAGCGATAATCGATTTCCTAATAACTTTATTGGCAGTATTCTCTAATGGTCAATAGTTCATTGACCATTCTTCTCTTATACTATACCCCTCATCTTTCAAGTTGCTGCTTTGTTGGCTACGTTCACTTACCCCAGTCACATAGTTATCTATGCTCTTGAGGATGCATTCACTTGCCGCCGCGCTGCAATTTGAAATCTATTGGTATATCTGAACTAACGCCCCCAATAAGATATGAATAAGATGGTTAATATAATTTAAAAACAAAAACATTTTCATACAATTCACAACTATAATATATGGTGTTTTTATTCAATCAGTAGGATCGTTTTCACTATCAGCAGGCAGATAATAAACAATCAAAAATATTAAAACACTGTTCCTAAAGTTCAATGTATTTTCAGTTATTAAAGAAGTAAAAACCCTGAAGACTAAACATCAGGGTTTTTATTTAGAATTAATTCCAATTTACTATTTATCCCAATATACCTGTTATCTTTCAAGTTGCCTCTTTGTTGGCTGCACGGTCACATAGTTATCTATGCTCCCGGAGATTCGCTCCCTTACCGTCGCGATCCATCTTGAAATCTATTAGGTATAGACGTTATTTTTCAGAAAACCTGAACACTGTCCAAGTTTAAAATTGAAAATAAAATAACATAATGAGATAGATCTTTAATGCCTTTAACGCAAATAATAACGAATAATATTTTCTATAGGAATTCTTACTCCTGTAATATCTTACTATCATTCCTAATTTTTACCGCCCTTATCATCCTCCAGTTCCACCGCCAGTTCCGCCGCCAGTTCCCTTATCACTCTGAATTAATACACCATTGATATATCCATGTTTATTATATTCATATCCGGTAGTTCTAAGAGTAACCTTTTTGGAATTAAGGTGTGCAAGAAGCAAAGTTATTAGACTACCATTTCCTTGATAACCCCCGTCAGAGTTATCCAGTAGAAAATCCCGTGAAGTACCTTTGTCATCAATAATGACTACATGAACATTGTTTCTGGCTATTTCCGGAGCAATTTGAATGGAGGACACAGTTACATCAGAAATCGACACATTAGGGGCAACTATGTCATTAGAATTATTTTGATCAATCATAATATCTTATTCCTTATAAAATTAGGTTCATACCAAGTTACGAATATAGAAATTTATATTACACCAAAAAACTCAACTAATTTATCAACATCCATATTAAACCATCATAATCCATAAATTTATAAAAAATAAAAAAACTTTACAACTTTAAAAATAGTTTAGAACCATTAATTCGTCAATAAAATACCAAAGAAAATCAAACTAAAAAAAATAAACATTTAACATTAATTTATAACAACAAATTAAATTACTTTATGTTTTTTTATTTTTAACGTAGTGCTAACACACCTCATATATTTTGTTATTTACACCTAGCATTATAATAAATAAAAAACCTCCTAATGATAATCACTAATAATTATATAATTAGCGAAAATTAAAAAATAACCAGCTGATATTTAAATAAATATAATAGAAACAATATGAGCCAGATATCTCTAATAAAATAATCTGACTCATTATTTATTACTTCATAGTAAATTCAACTAACCATTCGTAAGTCGCAAAGTTAATAGAGGTGATAGTCGCATTGCAAATAGCACCACCGCTCGGAGTTGCCCCCTTATTCCACTTAGGCAATTTAACACCATTGACATATGTATTAATGAAAGTAGTCGAAAAAACACAAGTCTTATTTCCAATTTTATATCGCACAATCGCATAATTTCCATCAGGTGAAATCGGGCTTTGAACCCGATAAAGATCAGACTCACCTTGCCTTACGCTAGCCTTGGGCTTGGATAATGCATTTACCTGTGTACTGACTTCATTATTAGTAACGATGGTATAAACAGCATCAGCGCTACCCGGCGCACCGAGATGCTTAAATGTAACTGTTACGGCTGGTCCTGCATGAGCAATACCCGCAGCAGCTAAGGAAGCAGTTGCAAACAGGGCCAACAACGATTTACGTACTAACATTTAGATATTTTCCTTATGTTGTTTAGAGTGGCTTACTGCATTTTGATACAACTTTTTTTTCTACAAGATCACTTAGAGCACGATATATGTACCAACCATATAAAGTTAATTTCCGCTTTATACCTGTTATCTTTCAAGTTGCCTCTTTGTTGGCTGCACTCACTCACCCCGGTCACAGAGTTCTCTATGACATAGTTCTCTATGCTCCCGGGGATTCGCTCCCTGGCCGTCGCGATACATCTTGAAATCTATTGGGTATATATATTTATAATATAGACCACGTTCATCAGAATTTATTCAGAGAGGTAAAATATTCTCAGTTATAAAATCTACAGATACTTTTACCTGAGGAATATAGAGATAAATAGGTAGAAATTATTTCGTGGTAAAATTAAATCTTCCCAATGGATATTAATATTTACTTATAGCAACATCCAGAATTTAAATTCTGGCAGTGTAAATATATCAAAGTAAATTAGTTGCAACGAACAGTTTTAATATAAACAATGGTACCAAAACTGGATTACCCATACACCATTAGGCCAAATCAATCATTATTGCACAGGAATTTCGACATAGCCTGCTTCCAGCCCGATTACTTCTACCCCCTGAGGAACAGCATATCCTGGCGTCACCGTAATCTGTTGCACTGGATCGTGTAATTCTCGTCGATAGGTGACAAAAGTCTGCCCGTCAGGACCTGTACGTAATGCATCCGTTGGCACCGCTAAGCCATGTTCATTACGATACGTGACAATAGCCAGTTTCGCACTCATGTTCAGACGAATACGCTGTCGTTGCTCAAGTGTTAATGGATCAATCGCGACCAACACGTCATAAGTTACACCAGCCCCCTGAGATTCGGTTGAACTCCCCTGTACGCCAATTGTCTTAATCTGCCCTTGCAAGGACAACCCGGCAAAACCCTCTCCTGTGATCTGAACCGGCATTCCTTCATATAATTGATGTAGATCTGCCTCTTCAATGCGAGCCACCGCCTGAACTTGCTCCAAATTGATTATCCCAAAAAGCGGCGTTCCCTGAGTTACCCGTGTCCCTTTTTGAATAGATAACGTTTTATCTGACTCGGCAACAAGAGGACGGACAACAATTCCGTCAAAAGACGAAACCAGTTCCCGTTGCGCTTTCTGAGCTTGAAGTGCTTGATAACGGGATTGAGCATTGGCTAATTCCATATCAGCAATCTGCCGATACTCACCGGTGCCTTTGTCCAGCGTAGCTTGTAGTTCCACCTTAGCCGCAGCAAGGTCGAGCCGTTGAACTTTGACCTGCTGCTCCAGTGTATCAACCTCCATACGGGCAACGATGCCTCGTTCAAACAAAACTCGAGTATCAGTCAGTTTGCGTTCAGTATCATTCAGGCTTAGCTGAGCATTGGTTAAAGCCCTACGTGCTCTGGCAACATCCTGGCTGTTCTTCCAATCCGCTAAATCCTGTACGGCTCGCTGGGCTTTCAGCAATTCTGTAAGTGCCTGTCGCAACTGAATATCCAGTTGTGCAGTATCAAGGCTCAATAATGGTTGTCCACGCTTAACTCTCTGACCTTCTATCACCACCACCTCGGCGATAATTCCGTCGAACGGCGCAGTAATAGTCAAACTGGTGGCGGCCTGGATGCGGCCAACTAAACCCAGATGGTTTTCTAACAGTTGGGGTTCAACACGTACCCATTGCTTCGGTAATGATGTATTAGTTGGAGAGGGAAAAAAAACATAGGCAATAGTTGCCCCAGTAACTAGAATCACAGCGAATACCACAAGCCAATGAATGTTATATCTGAAACGAGCAAGTGCCCTGATTTTAATCATTAAGTGCAATATCCCAACTCCCCAGAGTAGTACCTAGTGTTTCATCCAACTCCGCCTGTGCATTTAGATAAGCAATCAATGCATTAAGACGAACATTCTCAGCGTTGCGCAGATCAGTTTCAAAGCTTAATACCTGAAAGTTGCTGGAGCGGCCTACCGTCAATTTTTCACGTTCAATTTCCAGCTTACGCCGGGATAAGTCCAAAGCACGCTGTGCTATCTCGTATTGACGCCAGCGTGTACCAATATCGCGTGCGGCATTACCTACATCACGCTCCAGTGACTGTTTTGCTTCAGTAAGACGGATATCCTGATTCTGCACATCAACCTGCGCCCGCACTTCCGCCTGGCGCTGACTCAAATCCCCTATAGGTATCTCCACTTGGACGCCCGCGTAATTTTCCCAATTACGAGAACTATTTGATCCTGTTCGATCACGGACTTGACTGGTCCTGCCAACCAAAGAGACATCCCATAAGCGATCATTACGAGCAACTATCAGGTTTATCGCCGCCTGTTCTGCGGTAATCAATTGAGTGAGGTATGAGGGTTGATGTTCTTGTGCCAAATGTTGCGCCTGGAGGAGATTGATATCTATGCGTTTAGCCTCCAGTTTGTCAGTTGCTTTTACTTGGGTTTGCAAGTCCAAAGCAAGTAAACGTAGTAACTCTAATCGACTGGTATCCAGTTGATTGGCTGCTTCCTCAGCAGCCAATTCTTGCATGGCAACCTCAGCCTCAGTCTGGACAATTTCAAAGGCCGCCATTCTGCCCGCTGCAATCATGGCTTTGTTCACTTCCAGCAATTGGCGCGACCGTTCCAGAGCATCACGCGCAATTTGCAATTGTTCTTGCGCACGCAGCAATTCACGGTAAGCCATAATAACCTGTGTGATAGTCTGGGATACTGTCGCTTTCAGGTTCAGGCGATTTATCTGTTCCATCATTTGAGCAAGACGTACAGGTGCTGTAGCCACATCTTTGCCAGCACCTTTCAACAGAGGCTGAATGACAGAAAAAGAAACGCCATCATTACGATTACGACCAGCATTGTTTGCCCATGTTGTTCGGCTCGTCCATGACAAACTAAATTGGGTACCATATTCTCCAAGCATTGTAGATGTAGGCATAATCTCGCTCTGGCGGTAACGATCACTTTGATTACGGACAACAGCATAACGACTATTAAGCAACAACTTGGGCGTAAAACGATCCTCAGCAACCCGCAAATCGAATTTCTGGGCAATGCGATCCAAATAAGCACTGCGGATAGAACGATTGTTTCGTAATCCCAAATAGATCGCATCACCAAGCGTTATATCAATAGTCTGTTGGCTAAGAGAAATTGTATTTGTTGCAGACATTGTACTTGTTATAGATATAGTTGCCTGTGACGGAACCAGCTGCTCCGCTAAGAGCGGTTTCACAGGCAAGGCTATTACCAGTCCAATGACAGCCCCCATAATACGTAGGAAAATTTGGCTAATCATCACGAAGTGCCTCTATAGGTTGTAACTTAGCAGCAGCCAACGCCGGATTAATGCCAAAAAACAGACCAATCACTAATGAACTGGCAATACCCAGAGGCACAGAGAATAAGGATAACGTAAATACCCAGCCAGAAAATTTTACGAACAGGTACCCAGCAGCCACTCCCAACAATGAACCCACTATTGCACCGGCGATTGCCAAAGTAGCAGCTTCCAGCATAAAAAGTATACCGATATCAATGGGTCTGGCACCCAGAGCCATACGAACACCAATCTCACGCCTGCGTTCCGAAACATTCATCAGCATGACATTCATGACACCCACACCGCCCACCAACAACGAAATGCCTCCCAAACCAGCAAGCAAATAAGAGAATGTTTTAGTCTGGCGCGTCAATCCATCAAGCAATTGTTGCGGGATTTGAACTTCGACATTACGACCTTTTGATAATGAAACAAGATAGTTACGCAATAATACAGCGTCACTGTTTAACGTTGTTGTTGTGTCACGTGTTTTGGCAATGACGCTGCCAATTTCTGGAGCAGGCCGCAACCGTCTCATTCCCTCAATAGGCAGTATCACAGAATCATCAACAGAGACAGGAAGTAAAGGGTTCGCCCCCTGAACAGCGAGAATGCCTATCACCTCAAACAGATAATCCCCAATTTGTAGTTGGCTGCCTACCTGGACCTTTGACTGTTTCGCTATATCTGCACCAATTACGGTATAAGTCGTCTGACGATCATAGTCCGATAAAAAACGTCCCTGCTCGATTTGTAAATCAAGCACCCCAGCCAGATCGGAGGATGTACCCGTAATATTCGTATCGATCCCTTGCCCCTGAAAACGAATACGAGTTGAATGTAATGTGATAGGCGCAGCATATACGATAGTCGGTAATACACGAGTCAGTGCTTGAATATCCAATGTAGATGGTGCGGGTTTAGCATCGACGCCGGGAATAAAACTAAAATGAGCGACCAGAATATTGCTTCCCATACTTTTAAAAGTGCTAATAGCTTCATTAGCAGCGTTGTAACCAATGTTCAAAAGTGCAATAACTGAAGCACATCCGACAGCAATACCAAGCAAAGCAAGTAAGGATCGCCTTCCCAGAAGACGCAGACTATCCAACGACTCACGCAATGCTTGCGCGAGAGAAAGACCGTGACGACCAGAATTCATGTTAAGCATCGAATATCGGCAGATCAGTTTCGGAAATTCGCCCATCTTTGACATACAAACAGCGCTGCATATTTTTAGCTATTTCCCCATCGTGTGTAACCATGACGAGCGTAGCACCCTGCTCACGGTTTAATGACAGAAGGAGTGTCATGATATCGCGTGCCGTGACACTATCGAGATTGCCTGTTGGTTCATCAGCCAAAATGAGAGAAGGCTTGCCGACCAAGGCTCGGGCGATAGCAACACGCTGCCGTTGCCCACCAGAAAGATCTGCCGGACGATGGTGAATACGATTAGCCAAGCCAACCAACTCAAGCTGGTATTGCGCTTCCTTCCGGGCTAGTGAACGTGAATATCCACGATATAACAATGGCAGCGCCACATTATCCAATGCCTGCATTCTGGGAAGTAAATTAAAACTCTGGAATACGAAGCCTATTTCCTGGTTTCTTATTTTCGCCCGCTCATCAGAAGTCACTTTTGTTACATTAACATCATTAAACTTAAAACATCCAGAAGTTGGCTGATCCAGCAAACCAAGGATATTAAGCAAAGTACTTTTACCCGAGCCGGAAGCGCCGAGAATAGCACAACTTTGCCCACGCATTATAGTAAATGATATTTTATCAAGTACGGTGTGATACTTTTCACCCATACGATAGGATCGACAAATATTTTCCATGTAAATCAAAGATTCCAGACACTGGGAAGTCGTGATTGTCATGTTTGATTTATTCATCGTTTTTCACATCCATTAAATGTTTCACTGACTCCATTTAATCGTTTAATCAGGTTTATATCATGGGACGAATCTCTTGTAAAAGATTGCTGCCTGAGCATGGCATAAAAACAGCAAACATTAAAAACAGATTAGACTTACTTAACAAAAAATCAGATTTCCCGTTGCATTTAAAGATTATCCCATCCAAATTAATCGTGCCTCCTTTGGCATATAGTGAATATTTTTATGAAAGTTCAAGAGAAAAAGGGCGCGAGATCGAAATATATCTCTAAGTTCTCGCAATAGAAAATTATCAGATATTGGGGTAATCGCTATGAAATTAAAAAGAATCTTTGGAATCGGCAGCGCATTACTGTTAATGATGTTTTCGCAAACTGGGTTTGCGGCAAGTGGAAGCTATCAATCTTCGGTCACCCTACCAACGATATATTCCAGAAACTTCACAGAAACGGCTTATCTTCCTGTTGTCGGATCTCCACCCGCGGCGGGCAGTATTAACAATGTATCTTGGACTTGGAACGTCGTTGGATGGCCTCAAGGATTGTCTGTTTATCTTTGCCAAGGAAGTACCAGCAATTGCATAGATATATCACGCGTTCGAAGAATGTCGACAACTGCATTCAATAATAGAAGCCCAGCACAACAGTTCTTTTATGCTATGAGTGTTGCAAGTGGTGGAACAGTACCAGTGGCAGGTCAAACCGGAGAAATTATTGTCAGTTGGCAGTAATATTTCAATTGTTCTCCAAAAATTGCCGCCAGCATTATAAGCGGCAATTCTCATCTAATTTACTTTGAATATTTGGTATAGTTTGAGAAATATATACCCAATAGATTTCAATTTGCAGTGCGGCGGCAAGAGAACGCAGCCAATATTGGCATTACCAAAGCTAGTCAGCGCTGTCCAGTTAATTGCAGGAAAGTCAACGCTATAGACTTCTGGCAAAGATAATGTGAACACGTTTTTTAAACCTCGCGTTATTTGTTCAGTTAACGATAATTGCGTTCCATGACCATAACTGTTGGATTGCCCAAGTATGATAAGTAGCAGGGCATCATTAGGTGCCCATGCAGGACAGTTTATTTCAGGAGAATGCAGTTGTTTATCTCTCATCAGTTTTCCTCTCACGAGGATTTAAATTATTGGATTAGTTCTACTCGCAAAAATATAATTGATTTCTGGAAAAGAAAATAATTCCTGATTAATCAATCATATTTATGGCACGAAAAAATTTTCTTTATATATTAATTTTATATTTCTCACTCCAAATTAAATTAAATTAAATATAATTAATTATTAACTTGCGATTTTTATCATCTTACCCTCTTCCTTTAAAATATAAATATGATATTATTCTTCACAAATAAAATAATACTTCATAATATATTTTTCTTTGGATCACAACATACTGAATTATAATAACCATTGCTCCTCTTATTAAAAATATACTTATTAACCAAATCCAGAAAATTAAAATATCACTTATAAAAACAACTTGGTTTAACAAATAATATCTAAGTTTTTTTGTCATAAAGACAAATAAAAATGTTTTTTATTTCATTCTGCTCTAGTGGTATTTTATTTATGAACAAAAGTTCATTTAAAATATGTATTTTACGCAAAAAAATCATCATATTAAATTAAAACAATCTTATCAATAATATTTTGATTTATGACTAACTTTAAACACATATCAATGAGGAAAATAACATGATTAGATTTAAAAATAAGTTGCCTGTGAGAGAAAATATCGTGCTCACTCGTAGAAAATTCACGAAGATAGCATTAGCCAGTATAATTGTAGTTAATATCTTCTTGATAATTCACGCCCATGAAGTTAAAGCAACTGAAGCACAATCACTCTCACAAATATCACATCTTAATGAAAATACTATTACCAATGGTATCGGAGGAAGAGCAATTATTAATAATACAGGATCTATTCTAATCACAAAAATAGCCCTACCAGAGATTAAAGAAGGATCTTCCTTTAAAGCAGAAGGTGGAACACTATATGTATATTCTGGTTTTTCTGGTCAAGTAGAATCAGATATTGGCTTTCAATATAGTACTACCTATAATGTATGGAAACCAATTATGAAAGTAGGAAGCCGTGGCCAAGAAACTGTTCAATATATTGAAGGAAAAGATAATTTTACTTATACAAATGGTTTTAAACCTGGTAGTGAAGTACAACTTACAATATATAAAAACCTAAATGGCGCAACTAGAGCGACATATTGGGGAATTTCCAATAAGGGTTATACAGGTAGACTTATTTCAGAGATAAAAAACACTAATATCAGCTCAGTAAAAAGCTGGAAAATATTATCTACAATCGCTGTACCTCGTGGAATACCAGAAAAGAATATTAAAATTCATAAAAATTACGCTGCTAAATTTAAAAATATAGTTATAGACAATAAACCTGTTAAACCAGTAATTCATGCGACAAAGAAGGCAAATATTACTACAAATTCTAATAACGCCACAATAGAAATAACAAGATAATACCATAACAGATATTTTAACCAGTTCCCGATACGTTAAGGAACTGGTTATTTATTTTTAAGAATTTATCTCATCATAACTTTAATTTATAACGATATTAATAAACCCAACGACGTTAAAATCTATTGGGTATATACCTGTTATCTTTCAAGTTGCCTCTTTGTTGGCTGCACTCACTCACCCCGGTCACATAGTTATCTATGCTCCCAGGGATTCGCTCCCTTGCCGTCGCGATCCATCTTGAAATCTATTGGGTATAGACCGTTCATGAGAATGTATTTAAATCCTACGGGCTTGCCAAAAAGCTTTTCTCCAGTAAACGTTATTCATCGATGAGCGGGTAACCCCTTTACTGGTTGATGCATGAATAAACTGATTGTTGGCATCATAAATGCCAACGTGTAACCCATGCTCACCACTACCTGTCTTGAAAAAGACTAAATCACCCGGCATTAAATCACTTTTATCAATGCGGGTCCCTAATCCTATTTGCCCACGGGTAGTACGAGGTAACTGAATATCAAACCGGTCACTAAAAGTACGGTAAACAAAACCAGAGCAATCTACTCCCCGATGATCCATCCCACCGTAATGATATGGTGTACCGTACCATTGCTTAAGCTGCTCCTTAAGCTGAGCAATTACCATAATTGGATCAGAAAGTGCTGTTTTTAACGCTGGTACTTGAGTCCTAGGGGAATGACTGGAACAACCAACGAGTACCAGGCTAAATAACAACAGTAAATCTTTTATTCTTATTGTCATAAATCCCTTCCCCACAAGACCCGAAAAATACCGTAACTTTATCCATCACTTAATCAAAAAACAAGGCTATATCCTACAGCAGAATAGCTAAATATTTATTTTGCGATTCGTTCTGGACGACTGATCAGCCAGACACCAAACAGGATAAAAATCACTCCTACTGTTTTCAATAATGTAACCGCTTCATTAAACCAAGGCATTAAAGCAGCCATCAAATATACAAATACATAACTCAGACTTATTAACGGATAGGCTTTATTTAATGGTAAATATTTCAGAGCAAATAACCAACACAGCATAGATAACAGATAGCCAACCAAACCAGCCATTATCGACGCAAGAGGATGACGATTACTCCATAACCATTCAATATCAAACCAATGCAAGAAGCTAAGGTTTAATGCCGGCAGATTTACCACCCCCCATTTCAATAATAACTGTGCTATTGTCACCAACAATGCACTCGCTAATCCCCAAATATACCCCTTCATTAATTCAAGCTCATCAACAGAATTCCCAACATGATACAAACAACCCCACCCCAGTGCTTTTTGCCTACATTTTCTTGATAGAAAAATTTACCCGCTAAAGTAACAATAATAAAGTTAATACTCAGCATTGGATAGGCAATTCCCAACGGCAATATCTGTAATAAACGCAGCCAGAACAGCATTCCGACAGCTAACAGAATCACTGCCCCCAGCAACCATTTCAAAGCTGATACCCGCTTATAAGTATCACTCTGCCAGCATATCACAGCCTGTTTCTGACACAGCTGACCAGCACATGTAAGCAAGCTGACCAGCAGTAATAGGGCAAAACCTATCACGGGCGTTTCTCATAGACCATAATAACAAAACGATAATTACGGCTGACTTGATCTGCTTTAGGTAAATCAGGTAATTCTTCATTTTTATACATATGAAGGAGTACTGATACCTGCCCTTCTTTACGGGCCTTCTCCAGCCATTGTGGAAAATCTTTATAGCTGATATGGCGATATTGACTATCTGGATAACTCAAGCCGTATTCCAATTCTCCCCAACGCTCAAGCATATAAATATCACTGCGTTTCATTTCCCACGCAGCACTGGTTGCAAGACCAACACTTTCCGAGAGAATATACCGGCTGTCTGCCAGTTCCTGACGATGCAGGTTAATAAAATTCTGAGGTAATTTAGAATTAATCGTATTTTCAGGCAAAGCATTACCAATCGCCAGGCTAACAACAATAGAACAATACGCAGCCAACAGCCAGTATTTCCCATTCAGCATAAAACACAAATAACCAATAATTCCCCAGATACCAAAGGCAACAATAGCTAAAACCCATTTAGGCCATTCTGATGGCTGATATAAAGAATGTTGTGTCACGGTTTCCATAGCAAACAAAACCATCACTGCCAACAAACCAATAAATACGTTAACCATTCCATTGATTTTCAGTAATTTCATCTTGCCATTTTTTGCGCAATCTACGCCGAACTTAGCCATCATCATTGCCAATGGCGCCATACAAGGCAAGATATAAGTTGGCAATTTTCCTTTCGCAATACTGAAAAACAATAATGGCACTGCAAACCAGCAAAGCAAAAAAAACATTTCAGGATTGGATTTTCTTTCTTTCCAGCCTTTCATCACCGCTCCCGGTAATAACCCCAGCCACGGGATTACACCAAGGATCAGAATAGGTATGTAATACCAGAATGGTGCAATATGCTGTGCATCATCGGAAGAGAAACGCTTAATATGCTCAACCCAGAAAAAATAATGCCAGTAGTCTGGCTCACGTTGAGCAACCGCAATAACCCACGGTAGACTGATGGCTATTGCCGAAATGATAGCAAGCGTGCCAAAATATGCCGTTTGCAGGAACCGCTTCTGATAAATGACAATTGGCAGCATAGCAATCACCGGAACAGCCAATGCCAAAAATCCTTTGGTCATAAAACCCATACCGCAGCACAAACCGAGCACCAAATAGGCTATAACCCGCTGTCTGGTACAGTCTGCTTTTAACGCCCAGAAACTACACACCATAGCAGCTGTCATCCACAATGAAAACATTGGATCGAGTACGCTATAAGTGCCAATCGCCAATACCAGAAACATTGAGATATAAATCAGACTGGTGACAAAGGCAATATGCCGACTTTGCCACATCATCATAGCCAGCCGATATAATAAAATTGCACTGATAAAAATACAGAAAACTGAACCAAAACGGACAGCAAAGTTATTATCGCCAAAAATCCATTGGCTGATGTTGTTAATCCAATAACCCGCTACAGGCTTTTCAAAATAACGAATGTCCAGCAAATACGGAACAATCCAATCCCCTCGCTGGAGCATTTCACGGCTGATTTCTGCATAACGAGTTTCATCAGGCTGCCATAACAGACGGCCATTAAGGGGTAATAAATAGGTAAGGACAAAAAAAAGAGCCATCAAAAAAGCCCCCACTTTACACGCCCGGTTATTTAACATAGATAAGTTAAACCTCTTGTTGACATCCTAACCACCCTTCTCTGCCGGGAAATTCAGAACGGACAATTCGCCCTACAGGAAGTCGCTGGATATTTTCAGGTAGCAGATGACTCAATGCACAAAATTGTATGTTTTCCCGGTGGGCCATTTCCAACAGAGTTACAAATCCTGTGGACTTGGACATCCCTTCCACTTCTGTATGGATGGTATACACCGGAATACCCTGGTCGTTTTTCATCTCATCAAGAATAAACTGATTAAAATCCTTATCCTTAATCTGAGTTCCTACAACTTCATCATAAGTTGGTAGTGTCACCGGAATTTGCACCGTACCGATAGTGCCATCTGGCAAAACTGGCCTGAATGGGTGCGTACCCCTGCAATCACTGTTGTAATCAAAACCAAATTGCTGCTTTACCGCCAGTACGCGCTCATCCGCCCGCCAACCCGCCACAGCAGAACAAGTTACCCGTTGACCCGTTGCCCGGACCAAAGCATCCACCCCCAATTTAACCTGTTCTGTTAACTTAGTTTCAGACCAACGGCCAACTTTCGCCTGCCAACCTTGGTGATCCCATGCATGCAGACCAACTTCGTGGCCTGCATCCAGAGTCTGTTTCATCAAGTAGCCTAAATCCTTGGCTATTTTCTTACCTGGCCATGCAGTCCCCGCCAGTAAAATATCAAGGCCATACAGAGATGCCGCATTTGATCTCAACATCTTCCATAAGAATTTCGGTCGCAAAAGGCGCCATAAATGACGCCCCATATTATCCGGACCAACACTGAAGAAAAAACTGGCCTGAATCTGATGTTTTGCCAAGATTTTAAGCAACTGCGGTACACCTTCAAAGGTGCCCCGATAGGTATCTACATCAACTCTCAAGCCAACTTGTTTCATTATTTTTTCCCTAATTCTTCCACTTCACCACGCAAGAAGAAATCCAGTGTTTCATTTATCGTCTGTTTCATATCAATAGTAGGTTTCCAGCCTAACAACCGTTCCGCATTTTTAATACTTGGCTTACGATGCTCAACATCCTGATAGCCTTTGCCATAGTAACTTCCGCTTTCAATTTTTTTGAATCCAGCAAACGGAGGAAAATAACCTCTCAGCTCATGATTCTCAAAGCTATTAAGTAACATTTCTGCTAGCTGACGAATACTGGCTTCGTTAGTTGGATTACCAATATTGATAATCTGACCGTCACATAATCCATCCCGGTTTTCAATAATGCGGAATAACGCTTCAATACCATCATTAATATCAGTAAAGCAGCGCTTCTGCTCACCACCATCTACCAGTTTGATGGATGAACCCTCAACTAAGTTCAATATCAGTTGTGTGATTGCTCTTGAGCTGCCAATGCGCGCAGAGTTCAGGTTATCCAGACGAGGCCCCATCCAATTAAATGGGCGGAACAAGGTGAATCTGAGTCCTTCTTTCTCACCATATGCCCAAATAACGCGATCCAGTAATTGCTTAGAGACAGAGTAGATCCAGCGTTGTTTATTAATCGGGCCAACAATCAGACGAGAATCATCTTCGTCAAACTCTTTATCATCACACATTCCGTAAACTTCTGATGTGGATGGGAAAATAATCCGTTTATTAT
Organism: Photorhabdus heterorhabditis; assembly: GCF_001280945.1. Lineage (NCBI taxonomy): Bacteria > Pseudomonadati > Pseudomonadota > Gammaproteobacteria > Enterobacterales > Morganellaceae > Photorhabdus > Photorhabdus heterorhabditis. Next base: position 43,530 of record NZ_LJCS01000005.1, read on the forward strand.
ATTTAACACAATAACGGACAATTTTAAGATTCTCTTCAAAATCCAGTTCAAATACACGCAGTGGGTTACGGGTATATTCAATTGGAGTTGCAATAGCGACCAACGGCAGAACCACATCACATTTCTTGATGTGATACTCGATCCATTCAGTGTGGATGTTGACATCACCTTCAATGAAGTGAAAATGCGGATTACCGATAAAACGCTCAATAGCAGAAGAGCCAATATCCATACCGTAGATATCATAGTTGCCATCACGCAACAGACGCTCTGTCAGATGATTACCAATAAAGCCATTTACACCAAGGATTAATACACGCTTACGGTGGCTAATCTGGGATGTTGCCTTTGGACCAACACGGATATCAGTCACAATGCTCATCTCTGCTACCAGGCGGGTCCCTCGAACATATAAACTAGATTCACTTTGCCCACTGATAATTTCTAATGCCCCTTTTCCACAAGCAATAACCAGTGGATCTACCGACAATACCGTACCCGGCTGTTTGTTATGGACTTCATCTAACGGAGAAGCACGCCAGATAGTAATCTTGCGATCACCCAAGAAAGTAAATGCACCCGGATATGGCTCAGCCACCGCTCTGACAAGGTTGTTGATTTCCGTTGCTGATTTTCCCCAGTCAATCTCTCCATCAGCAGCAGTACGACGACCAAAGTAAGTTGCCTGACTTTGATCCTGAGGTGTTGAAGTATAAGTTCCTGCTTTGATCTGAGGTAATACTTGATCAAGCAGTTTTTCCGCCGCTTCACGAATTTTTCCGTGCAAAACCAGCGAAGTATCCGTTTCTGTAATAGCAACTTTATGTTGAGCAATAATATCCCCTGCATCCGCTTTCAACACCATCTTATGCAGGGTTACGCCTGTTTCCGTTTCACCATTTAAAATTGCCCAGTTAATGGGTGCACGACCACGGTATTTTGGCAACAGTGATCCATGCAAGTTAAATGCACCAGAACTCGCCAGTGATAAAATATCTTCACTCAGCATATTCCGGTAATAAAAAGAAAAAATGACATCCGGTTTTAGTTCACGGATACGTTCAACCCATAGAGGATGATTAACATTTTCTGGTGCAAAAACCGGAAGCTCCAAATCTGCACTCAAACGGGCAACAGAAGAGAAAAAATGGTTTTCAGTAGGATCATCTGTATGGGTAAATACCGCCTGAATATCAAACCCAGCTTTAACTAAAGCATTGATCCCGACACAGCCGATATCATGATAGGCAAATATAATTGCTTTCATTAGTACTCTTCCTAGTTGTCGTTGGTCTTTCTATCTCCGACCACTTTTTGAATAAAATAACGTGGGCGCGCACGGACATCGTTATAAATACGACCTATGTATTCACCTAATAAGCCCATCGCGACGAACTGTGCACCAATAAACATGAAAAGGATGGCAAACAGGGTAAAAACACCGTCTGCTGCCCATATGGCCCCAAAAATCAGACGTAAAACCACCAGCAATACAGCCAGCAAAAAACCAGAAACTGCAATCACGCTCCCTATTACGCTCAGCAAACGTAAAGGTGCGGTTGTCAGACAGGTAAGCAGGTCATACATCAGATTAATCAACTTCATGAAGTTGTATTTGGAATCACCAAATTCACGCTCCGCGTGGGCAACATCTATCTCAATCGTTTTGCGAGCGAAAGTGTTCGCCAGAATAGGAATAAAGGTACTGCGCTCATGACACTGCAACATGGCTTCAATAATATGGCGACGATAGGCACGAAGCATACAGCCATAATCGCCCATAGAGCGGCCTGTTGCTTTGGTGATCATCGCATTGATGATTTTCGAAGCTGTTTTACGGAACAGAGAATCCTGCCGATTAGCACGGCGAGTACCAACAACGTCATAACCCTGCTCAGCTGTTTTAACAAGACGAGGGATCTCTTCTGGCGGATTCTGTAGATCTGCATCAAGAGTAATCACTAAATCGCCACTGACCTGATTAAAACCCGCCATAATCGCTGAGTGCTGACCGTAATTACGGTTAAGCAAAATGGCAATAATATGATTTTCAGGTTGTTCCGCTGCCTGAATCAAAATTTCAGCAGATTTATCACTGCTGCCATCATCAATAAGAATAAGCTCATAGTTTTGAGTCAGTTGCTTACAGGCTGCTAAGGTTCTTTCCAATAAAAGAGGTAAGCTTTCCTCTTCGTTATAAACTGGAATAACAACAGAAACTTTTTTAATTTGTTCAAAAGACACTAAATCTGCGCTCCGGAAGAATTTCTTGTAAAGCATCAATTACACGATCCACATCATTATCACTCATATCAGGAAAGAGTGGTAATGAACAAAGTGTTGCCGAGTTCCATTCTGATTCAGGCAACGACAACTGCGGAAAGCGTTCCCGATAATATTTTTGCGTATGTGCGGCTCTGAAATGCAAACCTGTGCCAATATCTTTTTCTTTCAGACATTCCATCAATGTGTCACGGTCAATGCCACATACATCTTTATCAACCCGTACCATAAGCAGATGATGTGCGTGCAAATGCTCATAATCTGGCGCATTCAACATCTGCAAGGGAGAATTTTTTAATGCTGTTGAATAACGAGCAACGATTTGTCGGCGACGAGCATTCATTGACTCCAATTTACTTAATTACACCACAGCAATCGCAGCATGAATATCTGATAAATTATATTTGTAACCTGGCTCTACTACTTCCGCTTGTGGTTTCCTGCCCTGAATCTGACGATCAAAAGCATCAACACCTAATCCATGAAACTTCAGACACCGAATTCGCTCAGCAAGTTCATTATTATCAGTCGCAACCAATCCGCCTTCTGCACAGGTAACATTTTTTATGGCATGGAAAGAGAAAATAGCCGTACCCTGCTCACCGACCCATTCATTCTTATAACGGGTTCCTACTGCATGAGCAGCATCTTCAATCAATGGAATACCCGCATTCTGAGCAATTGCACGCAATGCGTCCAAATCACAAGGAGCACCAGCATAATGAACAGGAATAATGGCTTTAGTTCTGGGAGTAATCGCCCTTTCTACTGTTGCTGCGTCAATCATTAAAGTATTGCGATCAACATCAATCATGATCGGCTCAGCACCAAGCAGGCAGATCATATTTACCGTAGAAACCCAAGTCAGAGATGGAGTAATCACTTCATCACCTGGGCCAATACCCAATGCCATCAATGTCAGATGCATACCCGCAGTTGCAGAGGTCAACGCAACCGCATGTTTACAGCCAAACATTCGGCAGAAATCCTGTTCCAATTGATGATTTTCAGGGCCTGTTGTAATCCAGCCTGAACGAAGAACTTTTTCTACTGCCTGAATTTCTTCATCACCTAAAGCAGGACGGGAAAATGGAAGAAAACTTCCCATAAAATACAATCCGATTCGTTCATAATATAATGATATATTAGATGACTATATTTTAACGAATCATCAACGCAGGCACAGATTTAGCAAATTAAATGGAAATAAGGCTATCAAAACAATAGAATTCACTGTGGCATATATCAGACTGAATTATAATCAGGTAGAAAAACTCGCCAATATTTATGTGTCTTCTCAGATACACATTTGATATCAACGGCAAAAACTTCAGATAGCGTATTTTCTTTCATGACCTCGTTTGGTTTTCCATCTGCAACCAGCTGCCCATCGGCAAGCAACCAGATTCGATCAGCTCTATCATAGCTATGGTTAAGATCATGACCACTCATGACTACGGAGCCACCAAGTTCACAGAATTTTTTCACTAACAGATCAAGTGCTGCTACCTGAGCGATATCGAGGTTATTAGTAGGCTCATCCAAGAGTAATAGCTTTCCCTCCAGATTGATTGATGACCAAACTTGTAAAAAAACCCCCGTTAATCGAACTCTTTGCCATTCACCACCGGATAATCTCCCTACCGGTGTCTCCAGAAGCGTTCCTAACTTAAAAAAGGAACATAACTCTGACAGTACATCATCATAATTAACCGGAGGAGGTGTTAAATACAGCTGCAAATATTGAAAAACCGGCATTATTGGTACAGAAATAACTTGCTGACTCAACCATGCCCTATGACGTGCTAATTCGCAGGGGCTATATTCACTGAGACACCTTTGTTGCAAATAGATTTTGCCACTATACGGCAAAATACCTGCCATACAAGCTAACAATGTACTCTTTCCTGAACCATTCGGCCCAATAAGATGTACTTGTTCACCTTGTTGTATTGATGCTGTCAGCGATACTAATCGAGTTTGGACTGATATCTGCCTGAGAGTCATCAATTGACGGGGCATTTGCACTTGATTCACTTTTTAACTCCAATCTCTGACTCTTAATAATAACCAAATGAACACCGGTGCCCCCAATGTGGCTGTCACAACACCAATCGGCACTTCTGCATTAGTCAGACTGAGGCGGGAAAGCAAATCAGCCAGCAATAACCCATATCCCCCTGCCAGAACACATGCAGGCAGTAGTGTTTTATAATCCGTCAAACCGCATAAACGCAAAATATGTGGAATAACTAAGCCGATAAAGCTGATTGTCCCGGCAAGTGCAACACTTAACCCCACCAACAATCCAACAGCGAGTACAAATAAATTCCGCCAATAATAAAGCGAGATACCTAACTGATGAGCCTGTATTTCTCCCAATGAAAGGAAATTAAGCACTTTTCCTTGACTACTCAGCCAAATAATCAAAGGAAATAAAGCGACTACCAACCATTGCTGTCGCCAGTCTATTCCACTGAAACTACCCATCATCCAATACATTAGCTGGCGCAAATCCATACTGGTACTAAAATAAACCATCCATGTCATCAGTGCACCAGAAACAACACCAAAAGCGACCCCCACTAACAATAAACGGGCATTATTCAAGTGACGCTTTCTTGAAAAGATCAACAATATCATTGTGACAATAAGTGCTCCCAACACAGCACCAGCACTCAACAGCCAGAATGGAGCAATACCGTGAAACATCAGCACTAGAAACACAACAACAACACCTGCACCATTGCTGATCCCCAGTAGCCCTGGTTCAGCCAGCGGATTTTCAAACAATGCCTGCATTATCGCACCAGCCACAGTCAAACTTGCACCCACAGCGACTACAGCCAACACACGAGGAAAACGCAATTGCCACACAAACAACCGACCTGTTTCAGAAAACCACTTATCAGGCCATATCCAATTTTCTCCTGCACAAAGTGAGAGAAAAAAAACAAACAGAAATAAGCAAGTAAGAATTGCCAGAAAACGATAATCACGTCTTTTCTGACGAATCACTAATTCAGCAATGGAATAGGTGGGTTGCATTGGACATCAGCTCATAAGAGAAGATATTTTAAGAAAAAGGCCGCTATTAATGCGGCCTTTTTGATTTGATTATTCCTTAGGTGTGGCTTTCTCAACCCTGCTTTTTAACTTCTGACCAGGACGGAATGTCACTACTCGGCGAGCTGTAATCGGAATATCTTCACCAGTCTTAGGATTACGTCCCGGACGTTGGTTTTTATCCCGTAAATCAAAGTTGCCAAATCCAGACAATTTTACCTGCTCACCATTCTCCAAAGAACGACGCACTTCTTCAAAGAACAATTCAACCAGATCTTTAGCATCACGTTTGCTAATCCCCAGTTTCTCAAACAGATTTTCTGACATTTCAGCTTTAGTAAGCGCCATAGGTTCAGTCCCTCAAGGATGCTTGGAATCGCTGTTTCAGTACTGCAACACATTTACTAACGGTTGCAGCAATCTCTTCTTCTTCCAGTGTACGCGCGGTATCCTGCAAGATAAAACTTATAGCGAGGCTCTTATGACCCTCTGCTACACCTTTACCACAATACACGTCAAACAAGTTTATGCCAACTATATGATTTACGCCAACTTTCTTACATTCAACCAAAACATCTTCTGCTGCAACATTTTCAGGCACAACAATTGCGATATCACGACGGTTTGACGGGAAGCGTGAAATCTCTTTTGCGGCAGGAATCACGCAGTCTGCCAGCTTATCCCAGAGCACTTCGAATACCACGGTACGGCCATTTAAATCAAGTTTGCGCTCCAATTCTGGGTGAACAACACCAATGTATCCGATATATTCATTTTCCAGATAAATTCCGGCGCTTTGACCTGGGTGCAATGCTGGATTTACATCTGCTCTAAAAGAAATCTCAGATAATTTTCCAGTCAATTCCAGTACAGCTTCCAAATCGCCTTTCATATCGAAGAAATCAACAGACTGTTTTTCTAGTGACCAATGCTCTTCAAAACGATTCCCGGTGATGGCCCCCCCTAACACCAGCTCCTGGCGAATACCCTGTTCCGCATTTTCATCAGGAACAAAACGCAAACCAGTTTCAAACAAGCGCACACGGTTTTGCTGCCGGTTCTGATTATATACCACCGTTGTTAGCAAACCAGTCAGCAAAGACAAACGCATTGCTGACATATCCGCTGAAATTGGGTTAGGTAGCATCAGCACGTGTTGCTGTGGATGTAACAGTGCCTGAATTTTAGGATCAACAAAGCTGTAAGTAATCGCTTCCTGATAACCTCTATCGACGAGCATTGTTTTAACACGTTTCAGGGAAAGATCTGCTTCACGGTGTTTTTTCATGACAAGATCTGCACGCATCGGTACATCTGGAATATTGTTGTAACCGTAGATACGGGCAACTTCTTCAACCAAATCTTCTTCAATTTCCAGATCAAAGCGCCAGCTTGGTACAACCGCCTGCCAACAATTTTCTTGCGTAGTGACTTTACAACCTAAACGGGTCAGAATGTCACCAACTTGTTCATCAGGCACATAATGACCAATTAAACGATCCAGCTTTTCACGACGCAGAGTGATTGTCGCTGGTTTTGGCAATTGAGATTCATCAGTAGCATCAATGATTGGACCAGCTTCACCACCACAAATATCGACCAGTAATTGAGTCGCCCTCTCCATAGCTTTGTGCTGTAACTGAGGATCAACACCACGCTCATAACGATGAGAAGCGTCAGTATGTAAGCCATAACGACGAGCGCGACCAGCAATCGCCAAAGGTGAAAAAAATGCGCATTCAAGTAAAATATTTTGGGTTTCTTCATTCACGCCGGAATGTTCACCGCCAAAAATACCTGCCATTGCAACAGCTTGTTTTTCATCAGAAATAACTAGAGTATCAGCAGAAAGGTTGGCTTCTGTACCATCCAGTAGCACCAATTTTTCATCCTGTTTCGCCATGCGTACAGTGATTGAACCATTTAGACGTTCCAAATCAAACGCATGTAATGGCTGACCCAATTCAAGTAACACATAGTTAGTCACATCGACTATCGGATCGATGGAACGGATACCACCACGGCGCAATTTTTCACGCATCCACAGTGGCGTTGCCGCTTTCACATTAATTTTCTTAATTACCCTACCCAAGTAACGTGGACATGCTTCTGTCACTTCAACACGAATAGGGAAGGTAGCATCTGTTGTCGGTTTTACTGCTTCAATTTGCTGTTCAGATAATGAAATTTTATTAGCTACTGCTACATCACGTGCAACGCCAATGATACTCAGGCAGTCAGCACGGTTAGGTGTAATACTAATTTCAATTATGCTGTCATCTAACTTCAGATATTCACGCAGATCAACACCTAAAGGTGCATCAGTTGGTAATTCAATAATACCGTCATGGTCTTCTGAAATACCTAATTCAGAGTAAGAACACAGCATCCCTTCAGAAGGCTCACCGCGCAGTTTAGCCGCTTTGATTTTGAAATCACCCGGTAACACAGCTCCCACAGTTGCTACAGCAACTCTCAATCCCTGACGACAATTCGGAGCACCGCAAACGATATCCAGCAGGCGTTCACCACCCACATTCACTTTTGTTACCCGCAATTTATCCGCATTCGGATGTTGGACACATTCAACAACTTCACCAATAACCACGCCATGGAATCGACCGGCTACTGCCTCCATGCCATCAACTTCCAGACCAAGCATGGTCATTTGGTTAGATAATTCTTCACTGCTAATGGCTGGATTTACCCACTCGCGTAACCAGAGTTCACTGAATTTCATGAGATACTCCCGCCTTATTTAAACTGTTTGAGAAAACGCAGATCATTTTCGAAGAACGCACGCAGATCCGTTACACCGTAACGTAACATTGTTAGACGTTCTACCCCCATGCCGAAAGCGAAACCAGAATAGATTTCAGGATCAAGACCAACGTTATTCAGTACATTAGGATGAACCATACCGCAACCCAACACTTCCAGCCATTTGCCATTTTTACCCATTACGTCGACTTCCGCCGAAGGTTCTGTAAATGGAAAGTAAGATGGGCGGAAACGGATCTGCAAATCCTCTTCAAAGAAATTGGTTAAGAAATCGTGCAATGTTCCTTTCAGATTGGTAAAACTGATACCTCTGCCAATCACCAAACCTTCCACCTGATGGAACATGGGAGTGTGCGTCTGGTCGTAGTCATTACGATATACACGGCCTGGTGCAATAACGCGAATCGGTGGCTGTTGGTTCTGCATAGTCCGAACTTGCACACCTGAAGTCTGAGTACGCAATAGACGTTTAGCATCAAACCAAAACGTATCATGATCAGCTCGGGCAGGATGATGCGCAGGAATATTCAATGCATCAAAGTTATAATAATCATCTTCAATTTCAGGGCCTGATTCTACAGAAAAACCTAATTCACCAAAGAAAGTTTCAATACGCTCTATTGTACGGTTAACTGGATGTAACCCACCATTTTCCATCCGGCGACCAGGCAGTGATACATCAATTTTTTCTGCTGCCAGACGGGAATTCAAGACATCAGTTTCCAGTTTTTCTTTACGGGCATTCAGAGCTTCTTGAACTGCCTGCTTGGCTTGATTAATAACAGCCCCTGCGGCTGGACGTTCTTCGGCCGGCAGATCACGCAGCGATGACATTTGGAGAGTTAAATGGCCTTTTTTGCCTAAATATTCAACACGCACCAAATCCAACGCAGCAACATCTTGGGCATCTTCTACGGCTGCTTTTGCTTTTGCAACCAGCTCAGCGAGATGTGGCATCGTTTTCCTCTTCCTTTGGCCTAACGGCCTGCTAATAATTATCGTTAATAACTTAATGACCCTATATGCCTGTCTCTGTTTTTATCGTGATAAAAACAAAAAAGCCTCCACAACGGAGGCTCAGGCGCAACTTTTCGTTTCTTTTCTTACGCGCAAAGCCTCCTGAATTCAGGCGCTAAAGTAAAAAAAGAAACGAAAAAAAGCGAAAAACATAATATTGGTTCTCTCAAAATGGTATTTTTCCTGACAGCGACATGCTAGTAAGCCACATTTTTTAGCAAAAGTAAAAGAGGGAGCGATGCTCCCTCTTACTACCCTAGCTTATGCCAGAGCGCCTTTTGCTTTTTCAACCAAAGCAGCAAACGCTGTTTTGTCAAATACAGCGATATCAGCCAAGATCTTACGGTCAATTTCAATAGATGCCTTTTTCAAGCCATTGATGAAACGGCTATAAGACAGACCATTCTGACGCGCAGCAGCGTTGATACGTGCAATCCACAGTTGACGGAACTGACGTTTACGCTGACGACGGTCACGGTAAGCGTACTGTCCTGCTTTGATTACTGCCTGGAAGGCAACACGGTAAACGCGCGAACGGGCACCATAGTAACCTTTCGCTTGCTTTAAAATTTTCTTGTGACGTGCACGGGCGACAACACCACGTTTTACGCGAGCCATATACTTCTCCTATCGTCTCTGAGTTCTAATCTAAAAAATTGCTTATGCGTATGGCAGACAAGCAACAACCAGGCCCAGATCACCTTTGGAGACCATGCCCTTTGGACGTAAATGGCGTTTACGCTTAGTTGATTTCTTAGTCAGAATGTGACGAAGGTTAGCGTGCTTACGCTTAAAACCACCACTTGCAGTTTTTTTAAAGCGTTTAGCGGCGCCGCGTACTGTTTTAATCTTTGGCATTTTAATTTCCACTTCGCATTGTTAATTACAACGAATTAGTAAGGCGAACAAGCCCCAACCAGACAAGACCGACTGGAGCTTATTACTTGCTTGCCTAACTATTTCTTCTTAGGAGCGAGCACCATGATCATCTGACGGCCTTCTATCTTCGAAGGGAATGATTCAACTACCGCCAGTTCATCCAGATCGTTGCGAATACGGTTGAGCATTTCGACACCAATCTGCTGATGCGCCATTTCACGTCCGCGGAAACGCAGAGTGATTTTGGCTTTATCGCCATCTTCCAGAAAACGAATCAGGTTGCGTAGTTTGACCTGATAGTCGCCTTCATCGGTACCAGGACGGAATTTAATTTCCTTAACCTGAATAACCTTTTGTTTCTTCTTCTGTTCTTTGATTGACTTACTCTTCTCATAGAGGAACTTGCCGTAGTCCATGATACGGCAAACCGGCGGCTCGGCATTTGGGCTGATTTCAACCAAATCAACACCCACTTCCTCAGCTTTTTCAAGAGCTTCTCTCAGACTGACAATACCAATCTGCTCGCCATCTAAACCTGTTAAACGAACTTCAGAAGCGCGAATCTCTCCATTAATGCGATTAGGACGCGCCGTTTGAATTCTTTTTCCGCCTTTAATACTTTATTCCTCCAATTGATGAAGCTTACGACTGCGTATTTCTATAAGCAGTTTTTCGATGAACTCATTAACGCCGATGCTACCCAGATCTTTACCGCGGCGGGTACGAACAGAAATTTTTCCTGATTCGACCTCTTTTTCACCACAGACAAGCATATAAGGTACACGACGCAGAGTATGTTCACGGATTTTAAAGCCAATCTTCTCGTTTCTCAAGTCTGCTTTTGCACGGATGCCAGATTCTTGAAGTTTTTTTGCTAATTCCTGTACATAATCAGCCTGACTGTCAGTGATATTCATCACTACTACTTGCTGTGGAGCAATCCATGTCGGGAAGAAACCCGCATATTCCTCAGTCAGGATACCGATAAACCGTTCCAGTGAACCCAGAATCGCACGGTGAATCATTACAGGAACCTTACGTTCATTGTTTTCACCTACGTAGGACGCACTCAAACGACCCGGCAGTGAAAAATCAAGCTGCACAGTACCACATTGCCACGCACGATCCAAACAATCATACAAAGTAAATTCAATTTTAGGTCCGTAGAAGGCACCTTCACCTGGCTGATATTCAAATTGAACTCTGTTTTCTTGCAGTGCAGTAGCCAAAGCGTCTTCCGCTTGATTCCACTGTTCTTCAGTACCGATACGTTTTTCCGGCCGAGTTGACAGCTTAACAACAATTTTTTCAAAACCAAAAGTACTGTAAACGTCGTACACCATCTTAATACAGCTGCTAACTTCCCGATGAATTTGCTCTTCTGTGCAGAAGATATGAGCATCATCTTGGGTAAACCCACGAACACGCATTAAACCATGTAATGCACCTGAAGGTTCATTACGGTGACAGCTACCGAATTCAGCCATACGTAAAGGCAAATCACGATAAGATTTTAAACCTTGGTTAAAAATCTGAATATGCCCAGGGCAATTCATCGGTTTAACGCAGTATTCACGGTTCTCTGAAGAAGTGGTAAACATATGCTCACCATAGTTTTCCCAGTGCCCCGTTCTTTCCCACATCACACGGTCCATCATAAATGGACCTTTAACTTCTTGGTACTGGTATTCTTTCAGTTTGGTACGCACAAAAGTTTCTAGCTCACGAAAAATAGTCCAGCCATCGTTATGCCAGAATGCCATGCCTGGAGCTTCCTCCTGCATGTGGTACAGATCTAATTGTTTACCAATTTTACGATGGTCACGTTTAGCAGCTTCTTCCAAGCGTTGCAAATAAGTATTGAGCTGTTTCTTATCAGCCCATGCAGTACCATATATACGTTGCAACATTTTATTATTGCTATTCCCACGCCAGTATGCTCCTGCAACTTTCTGCAATTTAAAATGATGACAGAAACGCATATTTGGCACGTGTGGGCCACGGCACATATCAACATATTCTTCATGATTGTACAAACCAGGATGATCATCACGACCAATGTTTTCATCCAAAATCTGTACCTTGTAATCTTCACCACGAGCAGCGAACGTATCACGAGCCTCTTGCCAACTTACCTTTTTCTTGATGACATCATAGTCTTTTTTAGCAAGTTCCAACATGCGTTTTTCAAGCAGTTCAATATCTTCCTGCGTCAGGGCACGGCCAAGATCAACATCATAGTAGAAACCATTATCAATAACTGGACCGATAGCCATTTTAGTATCTGGCCATAATTGTTTGATCGCATGTCCTAGCAGATGTGCGCATGAATGGCGGATAATTTCCAACCCTGCTTCATCTTTACAGGTGATGATGGCAATATTTGCATCTGAATCGATTAATTCACAGGTATCCACCAGCTCACCATTTACGCGGCCAGCAATACATGCTTTCGCTAAACCTGGACCAATGTCACAGGCAATATCCATTACAGAAACAGCACGGTCAAACTGGCGTTGGCTACCGTCAGGAAGGGTAATAACAGGCATTTAAAATCCTTATCTACAGTGGTGACCCACACGAAAGGTCACTTGAAGGAGTTTGATATTCAACTAAAATAACGATTTAAATTATTATCTAGTCAATCCATTAACGTTTGGTACTAAAATTGGTGCACAATATAAAAAGTGACTGCCTTTGATACCTAAACACCATGAAAATATACCACTAACAAACATTCAGGTCACTGCTATGTTTAGTCAGAAAATCAAAGGGTATAAAGAGTTAATAATCCGTATGTTAATAACACGATCATGGCTATACTAAAAAAACCCCGCGCTCTGCTCTTGTTGTAGAATTAGATAAATACCGTGAGTTTGATATTAAAATCAATGTTAAGGGTAGTCTGCAATATTTGTGACAACTATCCTGACAACAAAAAATCCTTGAGGAAATCTTGCAGGGGACACAAGGATACAATTAAGGACAATTTCCAGCGCTAACAACAATGTAATTCAGCACCATTTTACTCAGCCCGTTATTCTACCACTGTCAGTGAACGATAAGCATTTTTCACTTTCCACAAATAGCGTGGAGCTTGGGCGGCAGGATGATTATCCTGAATATGCTGATAAAACTCATCCGGTGTCATACGATTTATTTTATTAACCGCTAACTGGCGATCTGTACTAAAAGTACGTAAAAGAGCACCTGCGCCATTTACGTAAGCAACGATAGTGGCATAGTAAAGAGTTTCAGGGTTATCAATACCTGCCAGATGCTGTTCTTTCAGGATGCTGATATAAGCAGTACCAAGATCAATATTGGTTTTAGGATCTTTCAACTCGCGGGTTGTCGGTTGACCAGAACGCCCCTTCTGCTGATATACATCTCGCCCTGCTGTTGAAGCTTTAATCTGCATAAGACCAATTGCATTCGATTTACTGACAGCATCAGGACGGAAACCTGATTCAACTTGAATAATCGCTCTGATAAGCGTTTCATCAACATCATACCGATTAGATGCCTGCTGAATAAATGTATCAAAAGGTGTCGGAGGGAAGTTAGCTGTGTTAGCAGTACCACCACTAAGCATGCGTTGCTGACTAGGTTGTTTGCCGAGATTGGTTTGCGGGTCATTCTTTTCGGCACAACCGACTAACAACACAATCAGTACTGCAAAGCTGAATCTTGATTTCACCTTAATAATCCTCTGGATCAGATTTATTAAAGCGCAGCATATACAATTTCGTTTACAACCCAAAAATATTTTTACTTAACTTTTAACTCTATTCGTGTTCATATCACATGGAATAACTATTGCTTAATTATTGTGATAGTCTATGTTTCCGAATTTTATCATCTTGACTTTACTTAAATGATATTGATAATCGTTATCATATATACTTATAACAAGTAAGGCTTGAACTCATGAAGAAAAAACGTTCTCTGCTCCCGTCCCCCATACTGGGAATAACTTTGATTCTCCTATCTATAGTTTTATTTAGCCAGCAAGCATCCGCCACCAAAAAATTCAAAGTCGTCACCACCTTTACTATCATTCAGGATATAGCACAAAATGTAGCAGGTGATGCCGCAATTGTTGAATCAATTACTAAACCAGGCGCTGAAATCCATGATTATCAACCTACCCCCAAAGATATTATTAAATCCCAACATGCGGACTTGATCCTGTGGAATGGATTGAACCTGGAACGCTGGTTCGAGCGTTTCTTTGAAAACCTAAAAGACATACCAGCTGTTGTTATTACTGACAGCATTCTACCATTACCTATCCGTGAAGGACCTTATAACGGGAATCCTAACCCTCACGCATGGATGTCACCAACAAACGCTTTAGTCTATATTGAAAATATTCGCAAAGCATTTGTGAAATATGATCCTGAAAATGCAGAAATCTATAATGAAAATGCCAAAGCCTATGCTGAAAAAATCGCCAAATTGGATTCTCCGCTGAGAGAGCGTCTTTCCCGTATTCCACAGGATCAGCGTTGGCTAGTTACCAGTGAAGGAGCTTTTAGCTACCTCGCCAAGGATTATCAATTTAAGGAAGTTTATCTGTGGCCAATCAATGCAGAAGAACAAGGCTCACCACAACAAGTTCGTTATGTCATTGATACGGTAAGAGCAAATAAAATCCCAGTTGTATTCAGCGAAAGTACAATTTCTGATAAACCAGCCAAGCAAGTCAGTAAAGAAACTGATGCCCGTTATGGTGGTGTTCTTTATGTAGACTCACTCTCCAGTAGTAACGGCCCGGTACCAACATATATCGATTTGTTGAACAAAACCGTAGATACAATAGCAAAAGGATTTAATCAATGAATTGCAGTAAGCCGTTTGAACGTCCTCATTTAGTGGTTGATGATGCCACTGTGACTTATAACAACGGTCACACCGCTATTTATGACGCAAGTTTTTCTATCACTGGCGGTACTATCTGTGCGTTAGTTGGCATTAACGGTAGCGGTAAGTCCACATTGTTTAAGACTATTATGGGCCTGATAAACCCATCCCAAGGGAAAGTTACCCTGAGCGATATGCCTGTCAAAAGTGCTTTAAAGAAAAATATCATTGCATATGTACCCCAGACAGAAGAAGTTGACTGGAACTTTCCAGTACTGGTTTCTGATGTTGTTATGATGGGTCGCTACGGCAAAATGGGATTCCTGAGAATCCCAGGTAAAAAAGATCACCAATCTGTTGATGAAGCGCTTGAACGTGTTGGCTTAACTGCTCTGCGCAACCGGCAGATTGGTGAACTTTCAGGCGGACAGAAAAAACGGGTTTTTCTTGCAAGAGCCTTGGCTCAGGAAGGTAAAGTTCTGTTACTGGATGAACCTTTCACCGGTGTTGATGTAAAAACAGAGAATGCCATCATTGACTTACTGTGTGATTTACGTGATGAGGGCCATCTGGTTTTAGTTTCAACACACAACCTTGGTAGTGTGCCTGAATTCTGTGACCATGTTATCCTGATCAACCGCACTGTTCTGGCAAGCGGCCCAACAGAAACAACATTCACCCAAAAGAATTTAGAAAGAACTTTTGGTGGAGTACTCCGCCATATCAATCTATCCGGACCAGAATTACATGATGATGATGACCCACGTTCTCTGACTGTCATTACTGATGATGAACGCGCGGCAGTGTTTTATGGTCATAACCACCATGTACCGCCGCGGCAAACTCAGCAAAAGGAGAAACGCTAACCATGATAGAACTTTTGCTGCAACCTTTTCACTATAACTACATGGTGAAAGCCATCTGGGTCAGCGCTATTGTCGGTGCCGTCTGTGCCTTTCTTTCCGCCTATCTGATGCTAAAAGGCTGGTCATTGATGGGAGATGCTCTTTCTCACTCAGTTGTGCCTGGTGTTGCCGGTGCCTACGCACTAGGTCTTCCTTATGCTGGTGGCGCTTTTTTTACTGGTATGCTGGCAGCCCTGTCGATGACTCTGGTTCGTCATATTACTCGCTTACGTGAAGATGCGGTGATCGGGTTTATATTTTCTACCTTCTTTGCTGCCGGCTTATTAATCGTTTCTCTTAATCCAACATCCGTTAACGTACAAACCATTATTCTTGGCAATATCCTTGGTATCGCTGATGAAGATGTTCTTCAGGTTGAAATCATTATTGCAGTTTCATTTATCGTGTTAATGTTTATCTGGAAAGATTTACTCATTGTGTTCTTTGATGAAACCCATGCACGTTCTATTGGCCTATCGCCCTTGAGGATGAAAATTATTTTTTTTACTTTATTGAGCGCATGTACAGTTGCAGCTTTACAAACTGTTGGCGCCATTCTAGTGATCGCAATGGTAGTAACTCCAGGAGCAACAGCTTATTTGCTGACTGACCGTTTTAAGTACCTATTAATAATTGCAATTGCTATTGGTTCCCTGACCAGTGCATTTGGCGCTTACCTAAGCTTCTTTCTTAATGGTGCCACCGGTGGTGTTATCGTCACACTGCAAACAGTTATTTTCTTATTAGCGTTCTTCTTTGCACCAAAACACGGACTATTCGCTTCTCGTATACGTGCCAGAAAAGAATCCTCGACATTGGCTCAGGAGAAGCAATCATGGATGAATTGATTCAACTAATCACTGAACCATTTATGTTTCCGTTTATGCAACGGGCAATATTCGCAGCTATTGTAACAGGCGCAGTGTGTGCGATGCTCTCTTGCTATCTGGTACTTAAAGGCTGGTCGTTAATGGGTGATGCTATCTCTCACGCAGTATTACCAGGGATTGTTCTGGCTTTTGCTGCCGGGATACCATTGGCTATTGGCGCATTTCTTTCTGGTATTTTTTGTGCTTTTGCAACAGGATATTTGAAAGAACACAGCCGAATAAAAGAAGATACTGTTATGGGAATTGTCTTTTCTGGTATGTTCGCTTTTGGTCTAGTTCTTTTTGCCCGAATGGATACCGACCAACATCTCACCCATATTCTGTTTGGTAATATATTAGGGATAACTAAAGATGAATTGAATCAAACATTATGGATTACCTGTATTACCATGGTGGTGGTACTGCTGAAACGCAAAGATTTCATGCTTTACTGCTTTGATCCTCATCAAGCGCGTGTAGTGGGATTGCCTGTTAAATTTTTACATTACGGCTTGCTTTGCCTGTTAGCAATGACGATTGTCGCCTCCTTGCAGGCTGTAGGAATGATTCTAGTCATTGCAATGTTGATATCGCCGGGAATTATCGCTTTCACGCTATGCCGCAGCTTTGATCGAATGTTAATTGTTGCTATTATTGCATCGGTCAGTTCCTGTGTTCTTGGTACACTTATTAGTTTCCACATTGATGGAGCAACAGGCCCGTGTATTGTTATTGTCCAAGCTATTTTCTTTACACTGGCATTGGTTTACAGTCAAATAAAACTGGCAAGAATAAAATCCAAACATAAAACGCATCAAGTTTCTCTGAAGATCTCTAACGAACCCAATCAATAACAAAAAGGGTTATATCCGTTTTGAGATATAACCCCGTTAATCATCTTTTTTACCTGATCATATATTTTCTCTGACTATAATTGTTAATTGTTTATAAAGTGATTAAGGGCGTAGAGAGGTGAACCATGTGGCAAGCAGTAAATCGTTTGTTGAATGAGCATTTCGGTGTTGCTGAAATTCGTGATAAAACTGAGTTAGTCGGAGGCGATATCCATCAATCTTGGCGAATCATTCATGGAGAAAGGCAAATTTTTGTCAAATCTAACATGAGGGAAATGCTTCCTGTCTTCAAAGCAGAATCAGAACAACTTGAGCTACTGGCACGCAGCCAAACTATCCGTGTCCCGGCTGTTTATGGTATTGGTAGTGATCGTGATCATAGTTTTTTATTACTTGAATTTCTGCCTTTAAAATCTTTTGATCCTCACAGTGCCTACTGTTTCGGCCAACAACTGGCCGCACTTCATCAATGGAGTGAACAACCTCAATTCGGCTTTGATTTTGACAATATGCTAGCAACAACACCGCAACCAAATGGCTGGCAACGTCGTTGGCATCAATTTTATGCGGAGAAAAGGGTTGGTTGGCAATTACAGATTGCGGCAGAAAAAGACATGATATTTGGTGATATTGATAATATCGTTCAAGCTGTAAGTAACAAACTCCAACATCACCATCCACAACCCTCACTCTTACATGGAGATCTCTGGCCAGCCAATTGTGCTTCTCTAGATGATCATGTAGTTGTTTTCGACCCAGCCTGTTATTGGGGAGATCGTGAGTGTGATTTCGCCATGTTACCATTATACCCAGACTTACCAATGCAAATCTTTGATGGCTATCAGAGCGTATGGCCACTCCCCATCAATTTCATTGAGCGACAACCTGTATACCAACTCTATTACTTACTTAACCGGTGCAACCTGTTTGGTGGTGATAATTTTGTTGCAGTTCAAAACATTATCGATAATATTCTGGCCGAAGATAGCCAATAAACAACTAATCAAGCTGCGAAAACATTTCATTCCGCAGCTATAACCATCGGAGAACTTACCAACCTAAAATTCCTAGTATAAAATAAGCGGCTACACCGATAATTACCGGTGAAATATATAAGATATAAATCTGACTGAACAGTGTATGATGAGGAAGTTTAATTCTTGATTCAATCTGCTCTCTTGTCAGACCATCGCTACCTTTAGCTCTTTCAAGAATAAGCTGATCTTCAATACTTTCACGTATAAACTTTACTTGCCTATACATACGTTGACCAGATGCACTCATGGCGAGACCAACAAAAATAAGGAAATAGATAATCAAAAAACCAAGAGTTGATCCTGTAAAATCAACCCAAAGATCAGGCGTTGGCGAATTTTTCCAGAAGAAATCCAAGAATGGAGTATTAAAACGCATCATTTCCGCCATCATTTTCAGAAAATCATCCAAAACAGCATTGATACCATCACCTTTAATACCTTGCTGCCAAACAAGATTGATCACAGAAACGATAGTCGATAAAAGTGCCGGAATAAAAATCACCCAACCTAAAACTCGCTTAATAATAGCGATATATCCAGCTTTCTGGTAAGTCATCAATATCCCTCGTAGTAATAATTTTTGTCTAATCATAGCCCATCAGTCATTAAATTTAACTTTATATTTAATTAACTAAGCATTTCTTACCATGTTCCCCATAAGAAAAAGATTTCATCTATTAGGATTGCTACAATCTGTTTTCGCTAACTATATAACCAGTGGGAGATGCTAATGTCCTTTCATTTACCAATAAAAGCAGCCATTTTTGACATGGATGGTTTGCTGATTGACTCTGAACCCTATTGAGCCCAAGGAGAGAAGGAAGTATTCGGTGAATTAGGCTTGGATCTATCTTTGGTGGAAAAACTACCAGATACTCTTGGATTACGTATTGACCATGTTGTAGAGCTATAGTATCAGGCTTCTCCGTGGCAAGGTGTACCGAAATCAGAAGTGGAACAGCGGATTATTGACCACGTTATCAATTTGATAAAAGAAAACCACCCCTTACTCCCAGGTACTGAACATGCTTTAAGCCTTTGCCGTGAACAGGAATTGAAAATCGGCCTAGCTTCAGCTTCCCCTCAATATATGTTGGAACAAGTGTTAGAAATGTTCAACTTGCGTCATTATTTCGATACTGTCGTTTCGGCTGCCAAATTACCTCATAGTAAACCCAATCCCGAAGTTTATTTACGTGCTGCTGAACAACTGGGGGTTGCCCCAATAAATTGTGTAGCTTTAGAAGATTCATTTAATGGAATGATAGCAACAAAAGCAGCAAGAATGCGTTCAATCGTTGTACCATCAGCTCATCATTTCAATGATCCACGTTGGGCATTAGCTGATATTAAACTGCATTCACTCGAACAACTAAGTGTAACGGATATCGTTTGACTCTGACTTTAACTGCCATTATCTGTTCAGATGGCAGTTCTTGATTGTTCACATAGCAGCCTTAGTGCTTATATCTTATTCTGTCAAATAAAAACTTGATTAAATATTAATGTTATTTATTAATAAATAAAATATTTTTGTTTTTCACCCTCTATCTTACCCGCATAAAACCCACTATACTCGCCCACTGTATGGATAGACAGTCACCAGTCAGAGGAATTTATGACCGCGGAAGGGCATCTTTTATTTTCAGTTGCCAGCATTATTCTGGCGCAAAAACTCAAAATAACACCAGAAATAGCTCATGGTGACTGGTTACATATGCTACCAGGAGTGCTTCTCACCGCATTGTTACCAGATATAGATCACCCAAATTCAACCCTAGGTAAATTATTCAGGTTTATCTCCATACCAATCGCCAAATTATGTGGACACAGAGGATTTACCCATAGTCTCCTTGCCCTCATATTAGGTGTTGCCTTATTTTGGTTAAAAATACCAGAAGAGTGGCTTATCCCAACTGATTTTTTCCATGCCATGATTGTTGGCTATCTAAGTCATCTGATTGCAGATATGCTGACTCCCGCTGGTGTACCGTTATTATGGCCAATAAAGATACGTTTTCGCTTACCTGTGCTTGGTAAGCAGGGAAACAAGAAAGCAGAAAGATTTATTTCTGCTCTATTGATCGTTATTGCCATTTTCCTACCAGAACACATTGAATACTCCATATTTTTTTATATAGATTGCATTAAGGAACGCTATTTTTAATGCTCTGATTGACTGAAACTAAATCTTAATTATTACATTTGTTATATCAAATTCGATCTAGTTATAAATAGGAATAATTTAAGCTGATATTATGTTTTACAACTGCTTGTTGTAATGTGTTCGTTCACAAACTTACACGATTCAATACAGCTTATTATCTAATTAATTGAATTCTGGAGTTTGGGAATGAATTTATCACTCATTCTGAATGTGCTCATCTTTGCAGCACTGCTTTTGCTATTGTCAAAAGCCAGTTCACATCAATGGAGTCTGTCGAAAAAAGTTCTTATCGGCCTTGCCATTGGTGTTATTTTTGGCCTAGCACTACAACTCATTTATGGTCCCGATAATGCCACAGTGAAAGAATCAGTATCATGGTTCAACATTGTTGGCAATGGTTACGTACAGCTTTTGCAAATGGTGATTATGCCGCTGGTATTTGCCTCTATTCTGAGCGCAATTGCCAAATTACATAAAGCATCTTCTTTAGGAAAAATCAGTTTTCTAACCATCGGAATGCTACTGTTCACTACAATGATCGCAGCGCTTGTCGGTATCATTATTACCAACCTGTTCGGCTTGACTGCAGAAGGTCTAGTTCAAGGAACCCAAGAAACAGCACGCCTGTCTGCTATCGAAAATAACTATATGGGCAAAGTCTCTGACTTGTCTGTGCCACAGTTAATTTTGTCTTTTATTCCTAAAAACCCATTTGCTGATTTAACTGGTGTCAATCCAACTTCTATTATCAGTGTTGTTATTTTTGCAACCTTCCTGGGTATTGCTGCGTTGCAAATGCTGAAAGATGATCACCAACGTGGTGAGCAAATATTAGTCGCTATCGATACTATGCAAGCATGGACAATGAAATTGGTTCGTCTGGTTATGAGCCTGACGCCATATGGTGTCATGGCTCTGATGACTAAAGTTGTCGCTAACTCTAACATCCACGAAATCGTGAAACTGGGCAGTTTTGTTATCGCATCCTATATTGCACTAGCTCTGATGTTTGTTGTTCATGGGTTTCTGCTCTCTCTTACTGGCATCAATCCAGTAAAATTTTTCAGAAAAACCTGGCCAGCGCTAACCTTTGCATTCACCAGCCGTTCAAGTGCAGCCAGTATTCCACTGAATGTTGAAACCCAGACATTTCGTATCGGTGTACCTGAGTCTATCGCCAGTTTCTCTGCCTCTTTTGGTGCAACAATTGGTCAGAATGGTTGTGCCGGTATTTATCCTGCCATGCTGGCAACCATGGTTGCTCCAACAATAGGAATAAATCCATTTGACCCCATGTGGATCGCGACACTAGTTGGTATTGTAACTATCAGCTCTGCTGGCGTTGCCGGCGTAGGTGGAGGAGCCACATTTGCCGCATTAATCGTTTTACCGGCAATGGGGTTACCTGTAACGTTAATTGCCCTATTGATTTCTGTTGAGCCTCTTATTGATATGGGCCGCACCGCCTTGAATGTAAGTGGTTCAATAACCGCAGGTACAATTACCAGCCAATTGCTGGGGAAAACCGATACAGCCATATTCAATCAGGAAGAAGAAATTAGGTTAAATCAGCTATAAATTTTTAAAAGCTGGGAAACACTCCCAGCTTTTTTACTTCATTCACAATATTATTTATTCAGGTATTGACCACTACGCAGTGCTTCAATACGCTTATCTAATGGCGGGTGAGACAGAAACAGCTCACTGAATGTTTTAGATTTCCCATTAATACAGAACGCCATCATACTGCCCTCTTCTTGCGGCTCATAACTGGTTTTCAGACGCTGTAAGGCAGCAATCATCTTCTCACGGCCCACCAACTTGGCAGAACCTGCATCTGCATGGAATTCACGATAACGAGAAAACCACATAGTAATAATGCTCGCCAGAATACCGAATACTATTTCCAGCACCATTGAAACAACCATGTAAACAATCGGATTACCGGAGTTACTACTCTCTTCTTCGTTATCGTTGCCAGACAGAAAACTTGATACAGCCTGAGCCAACAAACGGGAGATAAAGATAACAAAAGTATTTACTATCCCTTGCAACAAAGTCATGGTCACCATATCACCATTAGCAATATGGCTAATCTCATGAGCGATAACAGCTTCCGCTTCTGCTCGGCTCATATTGTCCAATAGACCAGTACTGACAGCTACCAGCGAAGCATTACGACGCGCTCCGGTAGCAAATGCATTAATATCAGGTGCAGCATAAATCGCAACCTGTGGCATAGCAATATTGACTTGCTCTGCCTGACGACGAACAGTTTCTACCAACCAGTGTTCAATTTCATTTGTTGGCTGTTCTATAACCTGACCACCAACAGAACGCAGAGCCATCCATTTGGACATCAACAGAGAAACAAGTGCTCCCCCGAATCCGAACAGACCAGCCATAATCATCAGACCCTGTACACTACTTCCCTGAATTCCTGTCAGAGAAAGTATTATCCCGAACACCAACATAACAGCAAGGTTGGTGAGGAGGAACAAAGCAATTCGCATCATAATAAACGGGCTTCCTTTATTAATAATCAGTACATTTTCAGAGTTATCCTATAAATAAGGCTATTCTTGCTATATTCAAGGTTTTTAGCTCTTCAAACGATAAAATCAACACAACTTTACAAAATCGTAAAAAACCAACATTAGCCTAACACCTATTGGTTAAGCAAAATACTTTGATACCAAGTAACACAAGGAAATTGTGAAACAGCTCATCCTTCCCGAAAAATAAAAATCATCTCAAAAAAACCGCTTATATACTGAAAGCTAGTATACCGTTCACTCAACGCATCTGAGATGAACGGTATTGGGCATTATTAAACTGGTTATTTAATCTATTGCTCTACTTAGATCGAGATAACACTTTCTCAGCAGGCTGGTGTGCCAAATCAAGCGCAATCTTCACTGACTCATCAAGATATGGATCTGGCCCTTGATAATCTTTAGGTAAATCATCCAGTGATACTAATGGTTTCTTTCCTTCTCGTTTAAAGCGATCATTAATCCGGTTCAATTTCAGAGCATCATCTTCTTTATTCTCTTTCTCTCTTTGTACATAGTTCAGAGAAACAATATTTTTATGCTCTTTCATCTCCTTATAGTGAGCAATGTCCTCATTGATATACTTAAATTCTGGATCATTTGCGATACGAGCATTATGGGCCACAGTTAACTGAGGAACTAACGCTGCAATAACTTTAGACCCCGTATAACGGGCAGGAGGAATGCTATCCCAAGGCAAAGCATTATCTTCAAAACTCTCTCCTGTTTCCGCCGGATCAACCCCCGTTGGCATCACAATATCAGGTGTCACACCTTTACGTTGAGTACTACCGCCATTTACACGATAGAATTTCTGAATCGTATACTGAACAGAACCCAGTGATGGCCAATCAGGCCGCATCATTTGATCGTAAATACGACTCAAAGAACGATATTGTTGAACAGTACCTTTACCAAAAGTTGGCTCCCCAACAATCAAGGCACGCCCATAATCCTGCATTGCAGCAGCAAAAATCTCAGAAGCAGAAGCACTAAAACGGTCTACCAGAACAACCAAAGGCCCTTTATAGTACACCACTTCATCAGTATCAGAATCCTGCCGAATTTTCCCGTTATTATCCCTGACTTGCACCACCGGACCACTTGGCAGAAATAGACCAGACAAAGAAACCGCTTCTGTCAGTGCACCACCACCGTTGCTACGCAGATCTATGACAATAGCACTAACATGTTGCTTAGTTAGTTTCTGTAATTGAGTTTTAACATTATCAGTCAAGCCAACATAAAAACCTGGGATATCAAGAACCCCCACTTTTTCTTTACCGATTGTCTTAACTGACATCTTCACTGCCCGGTCTTCCAGGCGAATCTGTTCACGAGTTAAAGTGACGGTACGTGGTTTCGCCCCTTTAGTATCAGAAATAACCTCAAGCCGTACTTTACTCCCTTTAGGACCTTTAATCAGTGCGACCACATCATCCAAACGCCAGCCAATAATATCCACCATTAGCTTTCCTGATTGACCGACACCGATAATCTTATCACCTACTTTTAGCTCTTTACTTTTGGCTGCGGGGCCACCAGCAACCATAGAATTTATGACAGTGTAGTCATCGTCTATCTGTAATACAGCACCAATTCCTTCAAGGGAAAGACTCATTTCTGAGTTAAATTGTTCAGTATTGCGTGGTGAAAGGTAATTGGTATGAGGATCAATTTCACGAGCAAACGCAGTCATAATCAATTGGAAAACATCTTCACTTTGGCTTTGTGTCAGACGTTTTAACGCAAACTGATAACGTTTGGTCAGCACTTCTTCAATCTCTTTATCATCTTTACCCGCGAGTTTGAGATTGAGCCAATCATATTTAACTTTAGCATCCCAAAGCCTATTCAGCTCTTCTACACTCTGTGGCCAAGGAGCTTTGGACCGATCAACATCAATTGTATCGTTACCATCAAAACTCATTGGCTGTTCAAGACGAGATAAAGCATACTGATAACGCTCAAAACGGCGTTTCTGTAACAGATTAAACAGGTCATACGGGATTTCCAGATTCCCGCTTTCCAATTCCTGGCCCAACAACTTTTTCTTATCAGCATACTGAGCTACATCTGACGCCAGCAATATATTATGGCTGTAGTCCAGTATATTGAGATAACGGTCAAAGATTTTTGCTGAGAAATCACCATCTAAATTAAATTGACGGTAATGAGAACGAATGAAGCGGGATGTTACCCGCTCGCTCACAGTTGAATGCTGAGGCTCTTGTTTCAATATAGGCAATTGCTCAATACGAACAGGGACAGTTGCTGGACTGTTTGTATTTGCATAACAAGTACCAAAAATTGAAACGCTTAAGACAAAAGCCAGTCTGACGAATTTGTTCATGCCTGGGTTGGCCTCCGTATCAGAACTGTAAATGTTCTGCGCGTACAATCATTGCCAGACCAGAAGGCAATTGTACTCGTACGCCATCTTTAGCGACTTCAAGCACAGAGGCATCCATCGAGCTTTTACCTACCCTGACTTTAATTTCCTGACCAATTTTCAGCAATGAAACATCAGCAATCTGAGTCGGTGTAGATTGATTAGGTTTAGCAACAGGTTTATGTGCTTGTTGCTGAGGGCGACTTTGTTGGCGTGGCTGCCGTTTTTCCCCTTCAGTATTATTAGCACGGCGACGAGGAGCCGGCTTCTTGGCAATTGGTCGCTCATTTTTTTCACCGGCAGCTGCATTTTCAGCTTCACGTTTTTTGGCTCTTTGCTCCACACGCTGGGCCTGAACCCGTGCTTTGGCTTCAGTCAGTTGCTGGAGAGCATGCTCAATATGTTCCGCTTCCAATTCACCGCATGGGTTACCATCAAGGTCAACACGTTGTGCTCCCTCTTTAACACCATACAGGTAACGCCAGCTTGATGTGTACAGACGCAAGGCAGAGCGCAATTGTGTTTTACTTAAACATTCTTCGTCCTGAATACGTTCAACGATATCCTGAAAGATACCGATCTTTAAAGGACGAGCTTCACCTTCGGCTACGAAGCAGAGCGGAAAGCGCTCAGCTAAAAAAGCAATGATTTCTTTACTACTATTCAACTTAGGTTGATTTTCCATGAAATTTCCTGATTACAACGGTTTTGCCAACCAGCATAGGCATGAACTGGCGTCATTATAATAGCGTTGCTGATAAATGCCACGTTATCCATATGTTAAGTTACATTCAACTCAACATATTTCGGCACAACGCACTGTTCTAAATGAGCACAGAGCCCATCAATAAGGGCTTGTAAGCCAAATTCATCTTCTTCATCAAACCGATGAAAAATTGTACTATCAATATCTAATACACCCATGATTCTATCGTTTACAAGCAATGGCAACACAATTTCTGCGTTACTAGCAGCATCACAGGCAATATGACCAGGGAACTCATGAACATCATTAACACGTTGAATACGCTTTTCTGATACAGCAGTTCCGCATACCCCTTTGCCAACAGGTATTCTGACACAGGCAACCTTTCCCTGAAATGGCCCCAAAATCAACGTATCACCATCAATCAGATAAAAACCGACCCAGTTAACGTCATTCAGACGTTCATACAGCAATGCACTAGCATTAGCGAGTGTCGCTATTAAGTCATACTCACCAGACAACAGAGCTTTTAAGTCTCCAGTAAGATCCCGATAGAACTCATTTTTATTCATATTGACCTATCCGATGAAATTTACAAAACGCATCTCTATTTTTATATCAAAAAAATATCAAATGCCCATAACAATAAGGTTAACAGCCTGTCACACTGACGTAAATTTTTTACTGTCTCTGTTAAGATATTCTTTATTATATTTATCGAACGTTTATCAAGGTTGGTGAGATATCACACCTCTTACCAAAACACCAAAAGGTGCGGTCAATATAAGTATAATGCATAGTAAACGCCTCTATACCTCCTACAATAAAAATCAGACTGTATTCTCTCACATTGCAAAGGTAAATTATCTGGGAACCAATCAGTAGAGTAGAGAAAAGCAAAACATTCAAACAATTTATCCGTAGAATTATTACACTTGCCATTCTATCATTAACGCTTTTGGCTCCGACAATTACACCAAATAAATATTTCCTACTGAATGTGGAAAAGGCCAAAGAATGACAAAGATGAAAAAAGCAATATTACAAAACTAAGTTTTAGCACAGATAGTTATAACAGCAATATCATCTAACGATTATCCAATACAGGAAATATTATTACTGGCAATCTCAGTCATTTGATCTATTCTCAAATGATGGCCTTACTGGTCGTACCTGTTAATTGAAATTAAGGAGCCATCATGAACCAGACAAAATTGAGAATTTCCAGCTACGAAATTGACGATGCTATTCTGTCCCAACCTTCCGCAGAAGCAGAAGACGATACTACCATTAGCATTCCTTGTAATTCTGACCGCGAACTTTGTATGCAGTTAGATGGATGGGATGAACATACCAGTATCCCCGCCTTATTAAACGACAAACAAATTCTGTTATACAGAAAACATTATGACAAACAAAAACATGCATGGGTGATGAGGGTAGCCTGATGTCCGCAAAACTTCTGACAAAAAAAAGCCGAGTTGACTCCTCTACTCGGCCTAGGGAAAATGGCTCTTAAGAGCCGTGCGCTAAAAGTGTCATTGAGACGTAAAACAACTTATAACTTAAAGCGTAGCTGACATATTACGTTTAAACAACCCATTGGACAATAAATGACCAAGATGGTGTTTATTAAGTCAAATATCACGATATGGCTTAACTCAATGACATTATTTTTTATCGCACTACTTTCTATCACATAGTGTTAAAGCTGCTCTCTGGAATGGTTCTATGCTCATTTTTTGATCCGGATTATTACTGTCATCTAATAGAATAATATCCAGAGACTTAGCATTCACTTTCCCTTCCCTGACCATCTCTGTGGCTATATCATTCAATGGGTATTGCACCAGTGTGCTTGGATTAATCACAAACAAAGCCTTATTGGCTCTGCAATCCAGCATCACTTCCTCCCGAGTAAATGCCCATTTATCACCAAATTGCAGCTTACTCACCGTTTCAATAGGTGCAGCAATACCTTGAAAAGCCAGACAGAATAAGAAAAGTAATAAAAATAAACGTTTCATAATAGTTACCAATGTGTAGATATAAGGGCAAACGAAGCAAATTATCCTCACGTACTACATGTGCGCTCCAATTTCTGCACGTTGTCCGTGTTCCACTATTTATTATCACCAATAAACTGCACCAATAACACCTACTGAAACAAGCTGCCAGTTATAAAAATCAAATCGGCTGATAAGTAGCAAAAACAGCAACACATAATAAAACCAATGCCCCAAAAATAATTTCAATCCAACTACTTATAATCAGCAGTTGATAGCGACCAGGTTGCCTTAGCTTAGGAACCAAGATATAACGGTTAATCAATGCAAGCATCACCATAGCCGCTACTAGCGCTATCTTCAGCCATAGCATTGACTGATACTCAGTACCGCTATACTCCGGCCAATCAGGGAGCAAAATTAAGCTACTTATCATGCCTGTAACGATAATAAGGATTACCGCGATATGACCATAAGTGGAAAAACGCATCATAGAAATCATAACCTGCCTATCCAACCCTACAGCTAGTTCATTCCGTATACGCAAAAATTGCAGGCATAACAAAAACGGCCATAATCCCCCAAACCAGTACCCAGCACTTAATAGGTGAATAACCTGATTAATCTGATGAAGGATACCCAACACGCCATCATGTATTACCGCATGACCTATAAAAGCATGGCAAGACAGCAAAATGGTAGAGCTGATTAACATCAGAATATTTCTGGCTTTTTGGTTATTGATAAACAAGAACCCTGTAGTAACTACTGCAACCAATATTTGCCACTGCCAGATCTTACCAAAGGTTGTTCCTAATACTGCCCGCCAGATTTCTGGATCATAAGTATCCTGCCAGCCATCTCCCATTAGCCCCGCTTGTATCACCAACCAGCCAATTGCTGTTA
The DNA here is from genome assembly GCF_001280945.1 of Photorhabdus heterorhabditis. Taxonomy (NCBI): domain Bacteria; kingdom Pseudomonadati; phylum Pseudomonadota; class Gammaproteobacteria; order Enterobacterales; family Morganellaceae; genus Photorhabdus; species Photorhabdus heterorhabditis. The sequence goes on from NZ_LJCS01000005.1 coordinate 72,819, forward strand.
TTAATGCTACAACTGTATTGATAATTACCCCCAAACGGAGGCGGGCATCAATTAGGACAGAGAAGCGATCAGGAACCAACATAGCAGTAAATATGCTGAGACCAAACATCAACATAACTGCCACGAAATGAGTGAAGCGACAAAAGATATAAAGTGCCGCCAGAGACATAATTATTTCACTGTAAAGCTGTAGATGCCTTTAGTCTTATGTCCATCAACCGAAACTACGCTCCAGTCAACATCATATTTACCTGCCACTAGCTTATCTTCGACAGGAAGGATAAGTTTTGTATTAGTTGCAGGATCAAGCCTCAATTGACCAGTTTTGATAGATTTATTTTCCGGGCCAGTCACTTTTACCTTACTGAAATTCAGTTCAATACCTTCTGAAAAGCTCAGAGTAATTACCTGTGGTGCATTTTCCACTGTGGTATCTTCTGCTGGAATTTGTTCTGTTAAATGCGCGTGAGCCAGAGCTTGCTGGCAAGACATACTGATAAACAAGACAACTAAAGCAGATAATTTCCGGCAAAAAGAACGAGTTTTGCTGATAGTCATAAATAACCTCTTAATTTTCAGGTATATTCCTATAAATTAAGGCTATCTTATAACAAAGAAATTATTTTATCCGCGATAACTTACAATGAGAATTTCGTCTTGTGAACTATCGCGCAAAAACAAAGGAAAACTGCGGCACTAGCCTTAAATACCTGAAGTCATTGCCAGCTACTGCCGTTGATTAATTCCGTTCATTCAGATAGGGTTGGCAGCGGCCAGACCTTTCAGATCCTTATCCAACAGGAAGAGCGCCTTACCATCCTCACCAACCATCTCTAGTTTATCAAGAATAGACTTGAACAACTTCTCTTCCTCATGCTGTTCTGCTACATACCATTGCAGGAAATTAAAAGTAGAATAATCCTGCGTTGTTATCGCCAGATGAGCGAGTTTATTAATTTCACTAGTAATAAATTTCTCGTGTTCGTAGGTTTTATTAAGTACATGAGACACGGATTCATAGTCTGTCGAAGGCGCATCAATCCGCCCTAAACGTGGCATCGTACCAGTATCACTCAGATAATCAAATAAGCGATGCATATGCTGCATTTCTTCCTGAGCATGCGATTTAAAAAATGCAGCGGCGCCAGCTAATCCTTTGTCACAGCACCATGCACTCATTTGTAGATATAAATTCGCAGAATAGAACTCCAAATTCATCTGCTCATTTAATTTATTAACCATTTCTTGATTTAGCATAACAAATACTCCCATCATTAATTTACCCGTATTATGCCAATTAAATTTAAATAAAAAAACCCAACAAACAAAAATAAATACAAAAATCATATTACACTGAAATATAACAACATTTTCAACAAAACAAAATAGAAATGAATCTCATTTAATATATTTAAATGAAAATGAATTTTATTTTCAAAATAATCCAACCAAATAAACTCCTATATTTAATGATAATGAATATTATTTATATTCATAAAATTATCGATTCAGTTCTTGCCAGAAAAACCAGTCTGGATTAGCTTTATCATTTTGTGAATTAGAATTTTAATTCAGGGAGACACTCATGGGACATAATCTGGCTGAACTTTCTACAGAAAAGATGGATAAAATCAATGTTGATCTGGCAGCATCTGGTGTAGCTTTTAAGGAACGTTACAATATGCCAGTACTTCCTGATGCGGTTGAGCAGGAACAACCCACATACCTTCGAGAGTATTTTCAACAACGTTTAGTGCATTATCGTCAATTATCCAAACAATTTTCCCGCTTACCCTACGACCCCAAAAATCGCTAGCCATCCAGCAAGAATTAATAACCACCGGATAACCGGTGGTTATATCAGATTACTGCTCAGCAAACTTATCCGTTGCACTAATAAGTTGATGTAAAATACCCGGCTCATCAAATGAATGTCCAGCTCCTTCAATGATGTGTAATTCTGCTTCTGGCCATGCCTGCGCTAGATCCCAAGCATTTTGCACTCGACAGGCCATATCATATCGACCATGAATAATAACTGCCGGAATATTCCTTATCGCGTCAATATTATTCAACAGTTGCTGCTGCTCATTCATAAAACCCTCATTAATAAAATAATGATTTTCAATTCGGGCAAATGCCAGGGCAAACTCATCTTCTGTAAAAGACTCCACATTATCCGAAGGAAGTAATGTTACCGTCTCCCCTTCCCACAAGCTCCAGAGGCGAGCGGCTTCTAATTGAATTTGACGATCATCACTAGTCAATCGTTTGTTATACGCACCAATAACATCCTTTCGTTCTTCCTCCGATAAAATAGAGACAGTTCGTTGCCATTTATCCGGGAAGAAATTAGAAGCGCCATCCTGATAATACCAATGTAGCTCTTGTGGCCTTAGCAGGAAAATCCCCCGAAGAATCAGTTCAGAAACTCGCTGAGGATGAGCCTGTGCGTAAACCAGAGATAAAGTTGAACCCCATGAGCCGCCAAATACCAGCCATTTTCCTACCCCCACCAATTGACGTAAACGTTCAATGTCTTCAACCAAATGCCAGGTAGTATTATTTTCCAGACTGGCATGAGGTTTTGAACGCCCACAACCACGCTGATCAAACAACATGACATGATATTTCTTAAGATCAAATAGTCGGCGGTGGTAAGACGCAATACCACCGCCCGGCCCGCCATGAATAAATACGGCGGGCTTACCCTCAGGATTACCACATAATTCCCAATAGATTTGGTGACCATCGCCTGTGTCCAAATAACCAGAACGGTAAGCTTCACAGGCCGGATATAACTTTCTCAATTCTGACATAACATCCCCTTTACTGGTTAACACCAGATCTGGTGTCCATCTGATGACGGTTAGAGATAACTATCAGAAAATGTTATTTCAGTTCGCTATAGCTAATTGTATTTTGCTGACAATCAACGATCACCCTGTAATCTTTGTCACGCTTAGAACCACGAACAGTAAGTGGAACTTTTAACACATCTTTATCACCCGTGATATTTTCTGCATTTACCCACGCCACCGGTGTAGAAGTTCCCAACTGTTTTCTATCTTCTGACCAACGGTTAATACGGTTTTGCAGAAAATCTCGCTTTACCTGAGCAGCAATCTGCGATTTGGTTAAATTATTGCAGGAAACAAATTTATCAACACGTTTGCTCTCTGACACAGCAAATACGGTAAATGAAACCGTAAACAAAAACGCAGCACCTGATAAGCCAACTCTGTTAATGATATGACATGCTTTCATACTACCTCCTGTTAATATCTCAAAATAAGAGATTAAATATGGAGCTAACCTAACATGCTAGGTAAAAAAAATGTGTGATTATTGTTAAATAAATAATTTAATTATGTTCATTTTTAATCATCAAACACCACATTAACCTGCTCTTGACCTCTATGCTTCTCGCGAAGCTCCTGGGCAACCAGCGAAATGGCTTCTCCACTGCTCATTCCTTCAGCCATCAATTGCTGAATTTTTTCCACTGCCAGTTGCTGTTCCTGATGAGATAATGTTGGCATACCTGAAAACACGAGAATAACCTCAATAAATTGATCGACAACTAAGAGTATAGCGATTTTTAACTCAGGTAAGGAGTGGATTTCTATGTTAACCTCTGGTGATTAAAATTAATGACAACTTTTGCGTTGCTATTGTTAAAACCAACACCACAAATGAATACTTCATTGCAAAAACGACAATTACCTTATCAATCAAATGCCGCCATCAACTATTTCGCGACGATTTCAAACCAGCCCTGGGCAATGCTGCTCCATTCTGGCTCTGCAAACCATTCCCATAACCGGTTTGATATTCTGGTTGCAGAACCACTGATCACTCTCCTCAGTCAGGGTAAGTCAACCGAAATAAATAAGTATGGCACTACCTCTATTGCTGAGGAAGATCCCTTTTACCTGCTAAAAAAACAGCTAGAAAATTTAAATATCACCGCAAAATTTAATTCTGATTTGCCATTTCAAGGCGGTGCATTAGGTTTATGGGGATATGACCTTGGACGTTGTATTGAGGAATTACCGTCACAAGCTAAAAATGAGCTGTCATTTCCAGATATGGCAATAGGTATTTATGACTGGGCTTTGATTGTCGATCATCACAAAAAAAAGGTGACTCTATTAAGTCACAGTGACGCTGATGCGCGTCTAAACTGGCTTATATCCCACGGAAACTCGCCAGAAACAACCTTTATGCTGACCACCGAGTGGCAATCAAATATGAGTGCGGAACAATATAATGAGAAAATTTGCCACATTCATGACTATCTGTTAAATGGTGACTGTTATCAAGTTAATCTGTCACAACGATTTTGCGCTGACTATCAGGGAAATGAATGGCAGGCATTCGTGAAACTTAATAAGAGCAATCGTGCACCTTTTTCTGCCTTTATCCGTTTACCAGAAAACAGCGTGATCAGCGTTTCTCCTGAACGTTTCTTACTCCTGGAAAATAAACAAATTCAAACTCGCCCTATCAAAGGCACATTACCGCGCTTAAATCAGACTGAAAAGGATACATTACAGGCTGAAAAACTAGCAACATCGAAAAAAGACCGAGCCGAAAACCTGATGATCGTCGATTTGTTGCGTAACGATATTGGTCGAGTAGCCACACCAGGTTCAGTTAAAGTTCCTGAACTATTTGTGGTTGAACAATTCCCTGCCGTTCATCATCTGGTCAGCACAATTACCGCAACACTACCCAATGAACAGCATGCCATAGATTTATTACGAGCCTGCTTTCCCGGCGGTTCTATCACTGGCGCCCCGAAAATCAGGGCAATGGAAATAATAGAAGAATTAGAGCCTCACCGCCGACATGGATATTGTGGTTCAATTGGCTATATTAGTTTCTGCGGCACAATGGATAGCAATATCACTATTCGTACCCTATTGACCGAGAAAGGAAAAATATATTGTTGGGCAGGTGGCGGAATTGTTGCAGATAGTATTGCTGAAAAAGAGTACCAGGAAACATTTGATAAATTGAATCGTATTTTGCCACAACTAGGGAAAATAAAATCGATATGATGCTACTATCTAATTTCATTAACAGATTTCAGTTACAACTTCCACCACATCCTAAACGGCCTTCAAATAACCGCCGCCATGCGGCGGTATTATTACCGATCATCAGCAAGCCGAGACCAACACTATTACTAACTCAACGCTCAATCACTTTACGATCACATGCCGGTCAAGTAGCCTTTCCAGGTGGTGGTGTTGATCCTGAAGATAAATCAATAATCGCCACAGCACTACGGGAAGCAGAAGAAGAAGTTAACATACCTCATCAGAAAGTTCAGGTTCTGGGGAAACTCCCTCCTTTAGACAGCATTAGCGGCTATCTAGTCACCCCAATTGTCGGATTATTACCCCCCGGACTGCCTTTCCATAACAATCCGGCAGAAGTTTCCAATATATTCGAAGTTCCTCTATCTGATGCACTTTCACTGTCGAATTACCATCATCTTGATGTTAGCCGCCGTGGTCAACAACATCGTATCTATTTTTATTGGCATCAAGGACAACTCATTTGGGGCTTGACAGCAGCAATAATTCATCAATTAGCTCAACAGATTCAAGTTTGATCTGTATCATTAGAAATAATCAATTTGTGTTTTTTTCATCCATTTTTGTCACTGTTGCTATCATAATTCAAAAAAAGCTGTAAACTCCCTTATCAACACTACTAAATCACAGTAAAGTAGCGTACCTCAATATATATAACTATATCTCTATCTTTTTTAAGGAGTCTGGCGTGATTAGCGTTTTCGACATGTTTAAGGTCGGTATCGGCCCATCTAGCTCTCATACGGTTGGCCCGATGAAAGCCGGCAAACAGTTTGTCGACGATCTGGTAAACCAGGGACTAATGCCTTCTATCACGCGTGTAGCCGTCGATGTTTACGGCTCACTCTCATTAACCGGTAAGGGTCACCATACGGATATCGCCATTATCATGGGCCTGGCAGGCAACTTGCCAGCAACAGTTGATATTGATTCGATCCCCGGTTTTATTCGTGATGTAGAGCAAACTCAGCGTATTAAGCTGGCCAATGGTTTACATGAAGTCGATTTCCCACACGACAGCGGCATGGTTTTCCGTAGTGATAACCTATCGCTACATGAAAACGGTATGCAAATTCATGCATTCGCTGGTGACAAAAAAGTTTATAGCAAAACCTACTACTCAATTGGTGGTGGTTTTATTGTTGACGAAGAACATTTTGGTAAGCCATCTCAGGATACCAAACCTGTTTCATATCCATACAGCTCAGCAAAAGAATTACTGATGAATTGTAATAAAACCGGGCTGTCTGTCTCCGGTTTAATGATGAAAAACGAATTGGATCTCCACAGCCAGGAAGAGATTTATGCCTACTTTGCTGATGTTTGGGATACCATGCAGGCTTGTATTGAGCGTGGCCTGAACACAGAAGGCGTTCTGCCTGGCCCATTGCGTGTACCACGCCGGGCAGCAGCACTACACCGTATGCTGACTGCATCAAATAATCTGTCTAATGATCCAATGAATGTCGTAGATTTGATAAACATGTTTGCATTAGCAGTCAATGAAGAAAATGCTGCGGGTGGACGTGTTGTTACAGCACCAACCAATGGTGCTTGTGGAATTGTTCCCGCCGTACTTGCTTACTACAACCATTGCATTGAACCTGTAACACCAGAGCTGTACATCCGCTATTTCCTGGCCTCTGGTGCTATCGGTATTCTGTATAAAATGAATGCCTCTATTTCTGGCGCTGAAGTTGGTTGTCAGGGCGAAGTGGGGGTTGCTTGCTCAATGGCAGCAGCGGGTCTTACTGAATTACTCGGCGGTAGTGCTGAACAGGTTTGCATTGCGGCTGAAATCGGCATGGAACATAACCTTGGTCTTACTTGTGACCCGGTAGCAGGCCAAGTACAGGTTCCCTGTATTGAACGAAATGCAATTGCTTCAGTAAAAGCAATCAACGCTGCACGTATGGCTCTGCGCCGTACCAGTGAACCACGTGTTTCTCTCGATAAGGTTATTGAAACCATGTATGAAACAGGTAAAGACATGAACGCTAAATATCGTGAAACATCCCGTGGCGGTTTGGCGATTAAAGTTCAGTGTGATTAATCAAATAAGTAACCCGCTTTTTTAAGCAGCAAATCCTTCCACAACGAACATATCCCTGCCTTACGGCCGGGATATTTTTTATACAAAATCCAAATCGGATATTTCTTAACCTAAAAAGATGAATATATTTTTAATTTTAAATTAATAAGATGTTACCGGGAACAGAATTAATAACCTTTTAAAGTTAAATTTAAGATAATTAAAATGAAATTTAACAATATTTAGTTTATTAAATTATTTTATTACTAATATGTTCACCTATTTCATTTTTTCTGACTGATAGCAATTTTTCTCTAGTGCCTCTGATGCTAATCTAATAGTGTGTTTTCTCAGCCAATAAGAGATAAAAGTCTAAATCAAGCCAAATATTCAGACACCAAATCAACAAAAGACTATTACTTATACAGGTGAATTTTTTGTTGGAAGAATGATTCATTAAAATTATTGGAGTAAATTTGTAATCATTCTGCATTTATATTACTAACAGAGGGGAAAATAGGTGAGTATAGCCATTATGATTGGCACACATGGAGCTGCGGCTGAGCAACTGCTTCGCACCGTAGAGATGTTAATTGGGGAACAAGAAAACGTTTCTTATATTGACTTTGTTCCTGGTGAAAATGCCGATACTTTATTTGAAAAATACAACAGCAAACTTGCAAAGCTCAGCACAGATAAAGGGGTGCTATTTTTTGTTGATACATGGGGAGGAAGTCCATTCAATGCAGCTAACCGTATCGCTGTAGATAAAGAAAATTATGAGATTATTACCGGGGTTAACGTCCCGATGCTAGTTGAAGCCTTTATGTGCCGTGATGATGATCCATCTTTAGAAGAATTGGTCTCAGTCGCTCTGGAAACAGGAAAAGAGGGTATCCGGGCCCTAAAAACAGAAGAAACACCAAAAGTTGAACCTGTCAAACCTGTAGCCCCTGCCCCCGTAGCGACACTTACATCAGCACCACCAACCGGTGGTCATATGAAAATCGCGCTGGCCCGAATTGATGACCGCCTTATTCATGGTCAGGTTGCTACCCGTTGGACAAAAGAAACCAATGTCAAACGGATTATTGTCGTCAGCGACGAAGTTGCAGCCGATACTGTTCGCTCCACTTTACTGAAACAGGTTGCTCCACCGGGGATTAGTGCTCACGTTGTTGATATCGCAAAATGTATTCGCGTTTACAACAACCCGAAATATGCTAATGAACGAGTCATGTTATTGTTCACAAATCCAACAGATGTTCTTCGTCTAGTCGAAAATGGTGTCAATATCACTTCTGTAAACATCGGGGGAATGGCATACCGACAGGGAAAAATACAAGTTAATAACGCAATATCTATTGATGAAACTGATATTAAAGCCTTCAAAAAATTGGATGAACGTAGCATTGAGCTAGAAGCCCGTAAAGTTGCCAGTGATACCCGTCTGCAAATGATGGATCTAATCCAGAAGGTCAAAAACGAAAATTAAACCAGAGCAATTTAACTATTACTCAATGGCAAAAATTTCTCACCAAATTTAATTTGGTTACAGGAGACAAACAATGGAAATTACCGTTGTTCAAATTTCATTGATATTCATCGTAGCCTGTATTGCAGGTATGGATTCCATTCTTGATGAATTTCAATTCCATCGCCCACTTGTGGCCTGTACTTTAATCGGAATCATTCTCGGTGACATGACAACTGGCGTCATTATTGGCGGTACGCTGGAGATGATCGCACTTGGCTGGATGAATATCGGTGCCGCAATTGCTCCGGATGCGGCTTTAGCATCAATCATTTCAACTATTTTGGTCATCGCAGGTGGACGAGATATCGGTGAAGGTATCGCACTGGCAATTCCTTTGGCAGCCGCAGGACAAGTTCTGACTATCATTGTCCGTACCATCACAGTTGCGTTCCAGCATGCCGCTGACAACGCAGCAGAACGTGGCAATCTTCGGGCTATCAGCCTTATCCATTTATCCGCATTACTGCTTCAAGCTATGCGTATTGCTATCCCTGCCCTGATTGTTGCCCTGTCCGTTGGGACCAACGAAGTCCAACAATTGCTCGCCTCTATTCCTGAAGTTGTAACAAACGGCCTGAATATTGCGGGTGGAATGATTGTGGTTGTAGGTTATGCAATGGTCATCAATATGATGCGTGCGGGCTACTTAATGCCATTCTTCTATCTCGGTTTCGTCACTGCGGCATTTACTGATTTCAACCTGGTTGCATTGGGTATTATTGGTATTGTTATGGCCGTGCTATACATTCAACTCAGCCCTAAATACAACAAATCTCAGGTGGTTGCTGCCCCTGGACACACCAATAACGATCTTGATAACGAATTAGACTAAGAGGATGAGCAACATGTTAGATACAACAAAAACGGCTGCTCAGACAGTCGGCCAGAAAAAACTGACACCAAGCGACATCCGCGGTGTATTCCTCCGCTCTAATGTGTTCCAAGGCTCATGGAACTTTGAACGTATGCAAGCGCTGGGTTTCTGTTTTTCTATGGTTCCAGCCCTCCGTCGTCTGTATCCAGAAAATACCGACGAGCGTAAACAAGCAATTAAACGTCATCTTGAATTCTTTAATACTCATCCTTACGTTGTCGCACCTGTATTGGGCGTCACGATGGCAATGGAAGAGCAGAGAGCTAATGGAGCAACAATTGATGATGGTGCTATCAACGGTATCAAAGTCGGTTTGATGGGGCCATTGGCCGGTGTGGGTGATCCAATTTTTTGGGGCACAGTCCGCCCGGTATTTGCTGCTTTGGGGGCGGGTCTAGCAATGAGCGGTAGCTGGCTTGGACCAGTACTATTCTTCTTTTTATTTAACTTGGTTCGCCTATTGGTTCTCTATTCAGGGATCTCTTATGGCTATAAGAAAGGGATTCATATCGTTCAGGATATGGGGGGAGGCTTCCTACAAAAAATGACGGAGGGTGCATCAATCCTTGGACTGTTTGTCATGGGAGCATTAGTTAATAAATGGACGAAAGTCAATATCCCGCTAGTCGTATCAGAAATCCCTAACCAACAAACAGGTGAAAAAACAATCACCACGGTTCAGAATATCCTTGATCAACTGATGCCGGGCCTTGTACCACTATTGCTGACATTTGCCTGTATGTGGCTATTAAGGCATAAAGTCAATGCCCTATGGATTATTATTGGCTTCTTTATTCTGGGGATTATTGGTGCCAGATTTGGGTTCCTCGGCCTATAGAAATAATCATCCCATTAATCATACGGGGAGAAATTCCTCCCCGTATTTTCTTTTTTTACAACAACACAGAGATTAAAGAATGAGCCTCAATGATATGGTATTAGTGAGTTTAATTGTGCTAATGCTAGCTTTCGCTATCTATGACGAATTTGTGGTTAATCTACTGAAAGGAAAAACCTATTTACAAATAAAGCTAAAAAGAAAACATAAAATTGATGCTCTCATCTTTATTATCCTGATACTTATTGTTGTTTATAATAATATCATTGCTCATGGTAGTCGTTTAACCACATATTTATTGTTATTTACTATCCTGGTTACTATTTATATTGCCTATATACGCTCACCTAAATTGTTATTTAAAAGTAAAGGTTTTTTCTACGCAAATACGTTTATTTCTTATGACCGGATAAAAACCATAAATTTATCTGAAGATGGCATTCTGGTTATTGGTTTAGAAAATAAAAATTTATATGTCTCAGTCTGCCAACTTGATGATTTAGAAATGATTTATAAATTCCTTGTTGAAAATAGATAGATAAGAATAAATAATGGATAGAAAAATAAATAATAAACAATCAGCTTTATGCTGGTTTTTATTTTCTCCCACATGACAAATAGATAATGATAATTATTATCGGTATCATACTTTAACCCTAAAAATAATATTATTTTCTCTTTTTGAGTTATTATGCTATCTTTGAAAAAGTCATGGGGAGTAGCCTGTTTCAGAAAAATGATTTAGTTAATTTCTCTGAAAAACTCGTATCAACATACTCGTTTCAAAATAAAACGTGGTACGGGTAGCCTTTAAGGTTGGCAAGACCATAGGCATATAACACATCATTGGTTGGGGGTGAGTTATATGTATATGGAAACACCCAACCGAGGCTATTTTAATGAACTTATACGCAACCCTTATCCTAGCTTTAGCGCTCTCAATGGATGCTTTTGCTGCTGCAATCGGCAAAGGGGCCGCACTGCATAGACCACATTTTCGTGAAGCACTCCGTACTGGCCTGATATTTGGTGTGGTGGAAGCTTGTACTCCGCTGATTGGCTGGTCGATAGGACTTTATGCCAGTCAGTATATTATGGAGTGGGATCATTGGATTGCTTTCACTCTGCTGTTTATTCTAGGCTATAGAATGGTTACAGACAGTTTTAAAGCTAGCCCGGAAAAAAAGTGTGAACCACCCTGCCGCCACAATTCAATGGTATTAATAACAACCGCTATTGCTACCAGTCTGGATGCAATGGCAATTGGTGTCGGACTCGCTTTTCTTCAAGTCAATATCATACATACTGCGATGGCTATCGGTATAATGACAATGATTATGGCGACATTGGGGATGTTAATTGGCCGCTATATTGGCCCACTACTAGGCAAACGTGCTGAGCTTATTGGTGGGCTTATTCTGATTGCAATTGGCTTCAATATTTTATTTGAACACCTCGAATTATTTATGTACTCGAAATAACGCCTCTAGCCCAGAATATTTCTTTTCCAAAAATGATATTTTGGGTTAAATTCTAATTAATCAAGACGTTGATAAACCCGCAATATAAAATCAGTTTCGCATTCAAACAACGCTTTATCTGCCAATCCTTTTTTCACATCTTCTGTGGCCCGCCAGGCAAATGGTGTCATCTGTAATAAATGATGCGCCTGTATTCCATTTAATTTCATTGGATAAGATAATGATTCATCCGTTATCAATTCGAATCCTGCTAACTGTTCTGTCTTCAATGGATGAAGCTGAATATTCTGATAAATCAATTCCTTGAGCTGATAAAGATGGCGAGGACCGGGAGTGACTGTCAGAACAATTCCCTGTGGCTTAACAACCCTTGCCAGTTCTTCCGCTTTGCAAGGCGCGTAAATCCGTAGCACCCCGGCAAGAGATTCATCGGCAAATGGCAAACGATGGCTCGACGCGACACAAAAGCTGACAGCAGGATAGCGCTTAGCGCCATAACGAACTGCGATCTTAGCGACATCTAACCCATAGATTTTAAGATTACGTCTCTTGCTTAACTGCGCTTCAACCGCAGCGGTGTAATAACCTTCACCGCATCCTATGTCCAGTAAACTTTCTGCCTTTTCTGGCAGATACTTTTCCAGCAATTCCGAAACCTGTTGTTGTAATGGTTGATAATGCCCAGAATCCAAAAACGCCCTTCTTGATTGCATCATCTCTGGACTATCTCCCGGTTCTTTAGACCTTTTATGCTGAACAGGCATCAGATTGACATACCCTTCTTTCGCACAATCAAACTGATGATTATTCTCACAACGCCATTGCTGTCGAGTGAACAATAAAGATTGATGACATAAGGGGCATTGATACGACATAAGATTCCCAAAAATATAAGCAAAAACCAGCCAGCACTATAGCATATTCTGATACTTTTAGTCGTAAATCATACTCATTAATAGTTCCTATATAGACGATTAATAATTACCTTGAATGAAATTATATTCCATTATTTTCAGTTCTATTTTTGAGCCGGCTCGCAATATTTTTATGGAATAAATCTATTTATCAGGTATTATTATCCAATCAAAATCAAGAAAATATAATTGTAAATAAATCATTTAACTAATAGAAGCAACTAATAACACAGGTAATATGATGAACATTTTCATACAATATTTTAATAAATTAAGATCAATTTCACCGAGATTCGATATTATGCCCAATACAAACTATTTTGATCTTATCCCACAGAAGAGTGATGTTGATACTTTAGCAGATGATCTGGATAAAGTCCGTGCAGACTTTGCTGTTGTATTAAAGCAATTCAATGATGAAATCATATTATCTACAGGGAAAGAGACGATATATGAGAAAAATGGTCACCGGAAAACATCCGAAAATAGCTAAACAATCTAATCAAGGTGATATCAATCCATTATATTATCAATTGCCTGATTCGGAGATATTATCGCTTTATGAACAACATACAAAAGGAGCTGCAGATCGATTTCTAACCCTAATCGAACAACAACAACAGCACAGACACGAGATGGAAAAAGTCGCTTTAGAGCAAATGGTAAGAAAAAGTATAAGGGGACAAAGTTATGGATTATTACTCACTTTTATCTCTTTGTTTGTCGCTTTAATCTTGGGTTTAAATGGAAATAATTGGTTAGCAGGAATTATTGGAAGTGGCACTGTAACAACTATTCTAATTATTTATGTTTTAAATAGAAATCCACACCGATTTATAAGATAATTAATATAGATCAGGGTAAAAATGTCTTATTTTATATTGTCATAGATCTTTACTTTGCCTAAAATTTATAGATAAAAAATAAAATATCAGTTAATAAATTGATGACATTTATACCCAATAGATTTCAAGGTGCATCGCGACGGCAAGGGAGCGAATCCCCGGGAGCATAGATAACTCTGTGACCGGGGTAAGTGAAAACAACCAACAAAGCAACAACTTGAAGGATGAAAAGTATATCATTAATTTAACGGTTACATTCGCAAAATAGCAACGATTGGCCGATGAATTGATAATTAAATATCTGAACATAACTTGAAATGACATTATGAAAATAATCCAGCGGATCACAATATCTTCGGCTGTAACTGGAATAACTCTTAATGAATAAATTGGACATCCAAAAGTCTACAAACCATCTTTGCCACTTTCTACATCACTAATTAATAGAATAGCGTAAAATTAAATCATGGTTTGTAGCATTGGAGAAACAAGTGACCGTCAATATTGATACTAAAATTCGTCATGTAACACCAATTGGGAAAAATATTTTTTCTGAACTCGGCTTTGACGCACAAGAAGCACAACAACTTAATACTAATTCTTTATATGAAATCGCAAATACGTTAGCAATCAAAGAGAAACTGATAGGAGAAATTACACTGGATCGTAAACAAAAAACTGAACAGCTTCTCTGAGACTGTAACTTTGGATATTCCTGCAAATGAGGGATATTCTATACTTGGGATCTTTCTATTAAGGCAAAACGAATGAGCTCGATTTACTCAGAAGAATATCAGCACGTTATCCGATTATTACGCGAAACACGCTTGGAAAAAGGCATTACACAGGAAAAACTGGCGCAAGTATTTGGCCGTCCTCAATCATTTATAGCCAAAGTTGAAAATGGTGAAAGAAGACTGGATGTCGTGGAATGTATGCACATGGCCCATTTATTGTCACTAAACCCAATCCAAATTCTAAACAAAATAAAGCTGAAAAAACCAAGTTTTAACAATAATCTCAAGTGAATATCGAGTTTATTCTTTATATTCTTCAATCAACTTGTTAACCAACTCCGTGGCAGTTGTTTGCTCTGTTCAACACATACAGCTTTGTTATGGATCTCTACGGCTACGTTACTCATGAGTTAAGACCTCTTCAATCCAATCTCAGTTATATCCAACTGACGAATACAGTTCAGTGCATACCATAAACAAAAACACCAAAAAACGTTTTAGTTTTATTGATGTTTTTAATTTAGGCTTCAACCAATGTCTATAGACTCTGAGGGCTTATTCCCACTCAATAGTCGCAGGGGGTTTACCACTGACATCATAGACCACTCTTGATATCCCTTTGACTTCATTGATGATCCGGTTAGAAACCCGGCCAAGGAAATCATATGGCAAATGTGCCCAATGTGCGGTCATAAAATCAATAGTTTCTACTGCCCGTAACGAGACAACCCAGTCATACTTGCGGCCATCCCCCATAACGCCCACCGAACGAACCGGCAAGAATACAGTAAATGCCTGGCTGACTTTATTGTACAAATCAGCCTTGTGCAGCTCTTCAATAAAGATAGCATCTGCCCGACGTAGTAAATCGCAGTACTCTTTCTTCACTTCACCCAATACACGAACACCTAAGCCGGGACCTGGGAATGGATGGCGGTTCAACATGTCATAAGGCAATCCCAACGCCAAGCCAATCTTACGCACCTCATCTTTGAACAACTCTTTCAGAGGTTCTACCAATCCCAGTTTCATCTCTTCTGGCAAACCACCTACGTTATGATGAGATTTGATAACATGGGCTTTACCTGTCGCAGATGCCGCTGATTCGATGACATCCGGATAAATAGTACCTTGTGCCAGCCATTTAACCTGAGTCTGTTTACTTGCCTCTTCATCAAAGACTTCAACAAATACACGACCAATCGTTTTACGCTTCTCTTCCGGATCATTGATGCCAGCCAGTGCAGCAAGGAAACGATCTTCGGCGGGAACATGAACAATATTTAGCCCAAATTTGCCGGTAAACATTTCCATTACCTGATCAGCTTCATTCAAACGCAACAAACCGTTATCAACAAATACACAGGTCAGACGATTACCAATTGCGCGGTGCAGCAATAATGCGGTAACAGAGGAATCAACACCACCGGATAACCCCAAAATAACGTGATCCTCACCAACCTGTTCGCGTAAGCGTACAACGGTATCTTCGATAATAGAATCAGGAGCCCACAGCGCTTCACATTGACATATATCCAGTACAAAACGTTCCAGTATGCGCTGCCCCTGACGAGTATGAGTGACTTCCGGGTGGAATTGTACGCCATAAAAACGTTTTTCTTCATTCGCTATAATGGCAAATGGACAGGTATCAGTGCTGGCGATCGTAATAAAGTCCGCAGGAATTGCCGTGACTTTATCACCGTGACTCATCCATACATCCAGTAATGGTTGACCTTGCTCATTTAATGAATCCTGAATCCCACGGAATAGTGCACTTTCCGATTTAATTCCGACCTGAGCATAACCAAATTCACGCTCAATAGAACTTTCAACCTTACCACCAAACTGCATTGACATAGTTTGCATACCATAGCAAACACCCAATACAGGAATACCCGCGTTAAAAACATATTCAGGTGCCAGTGGACTTCCCTGCTCTGTGGTGCTTTCCGGGCCACCGGAAAGAATGATACCGCTTGGATTAAAGCTGCGGATTTGTTCTTCAGTGACATCCCATGCCCAAAGTTCACAGTAAACCCCGATTTCACGGATACGACGAGCAATCAACTGAGTATATTGTGAACCAAAATCGAGGATAAGAATGCGGTGCTGATGGATATTAGTTGTCATGTGCGGGGAATTCCAAAAACAAGTAGTAAAAATAAAAAAGGTTCAGTGGCCTTATTCAGGCCACATAAATATGAATTACAAACCTAAACGGTAGTTTGGAGACTCTTTGGTAATGGTCACATCATGAACGTGGCTTTCCTGAATACCAGCACCACTAATGCGAACAAATTCTGCTTTAGTTCTCAATTCATCAATGGTTCCACAGCCTGTCAATCCCATGCAAGAGCGCAAGCCCCCCATTTGCTGATGGACAATGTTTTTCAGCAAGCCTTTATAGGCAACACGGCCTTCAATACCTTCCGGTACCAGCTTATCTGCGGCATTATCAGTTTGGAAATATCGATCAGAAGAGCCTTTAGACATCGCCCCCAACGATCCCATACCACGATAAGATTTAAATGAACGTCCCTGGAACAGCTCAATTTCTCCTGGTGACTCTTCTGTCCCTGCGAACATAGAACCCACCATAACACAAGACGCTCCCGCAGCGATGGCTTTGGCAATATCGCCAGAGAAACGAATACCACCATCAGCAATAACCGGAATACCGGTGCCTTCCAACGCTGCAACCGCGTCAGAGATAGCAGTAATTTGTGGTACACCTACACCGGTAACAATGCGGGTAGTACAGATAGAACCGGGACCGATACCGACTTTAACAGCATTGACTCCAGCCGCTACCAGCGCTTTTGCTCCTTCCCCAGTTGCCACGTTACCGCCAATAATTTGTAGATTTGGGTATTTAGCGCGGGTTTCACGAATACGTTGCAATACACCTTCAGAATGACCATGTGATGAATCAATCAGCAGAACATCAATACCAGCGGCAACCAACGCATCAATACGCTCCTCATTGCCGGCACCAGCACCAACCGCTGCACCAACACGTAAACGGCCATGCTCATCTTTACAAGCATTAGGTTTACGCTCTGCTTTCTGGAAATCTTTAACTGTGATCATGCCAAGCAGATGAAAGTTTTCATTAACTACCAGTGCTTTTTCGACACGTTTTTCATGCATTTTCTGCAATACAACTTCGCGAGCTTCGCCCTCTTTTACCGTTACTAAACACTCTTTAGGTGTCATTACAGCAGTAACTGGCTGATCCAGATCAGTAACGAAACGTACATCACGGCCAGTAATAATACCAACTAACTCATTTCCTTCAGTCACAACAGGATAACCAGCAAAACCATTACGTTCAGTTAGAGCTTGAACTTCACGCAGCGTTGTTTTAGGAGTCACAGTGACAGGATCTGTCACAACACCACTCTCATGTTTCTTCACCCGACTCACTTCTTCTGCTTGACGCTCAATCGACATATTTTTATGGATGAAACCCATTCCCCCCTCCTGAGCCAACGCAATAGCTAAAGCGGATTCAGTCACGGTATCCATAGCCGCAGATAGCATAGGAACCTTCAGAAGGATAGTGGGGGTCAGTTGAGTAGACAAGTCAGCAGTGTTAGGCAGAACAGTAGAATGGGCAGGAACTAACAGAACATCGTCAAAGGTTAAAGCTTCTTTTTTTATTCGTAACATAAGCAATATCTCACCAAGCTGCTGAAAATTTAAGGAATAAAATATTGCCGCGGCATTATACAGAACGTAATCGGTTGCCTCCAGCATTTTATTAAAAAATTTCTTGCTTACTTCATCATGAAGGTTAGTATCAGTATATTAAGTTCTTGTTTTGAAATTTGATCTTTCTCATATGTCACTACCTTTTAATACTGAAATTTTTTCTGTCAGTCGCCTCAATCAGACGATTCGACAACTGCTCGAAATGGAAATGGGCAGAATTTGGCTAAGCGCTGAAATATCTAACTTTTCTCAACCTTCTTCTGGTCACTGGTATTTCACACTGAAAGACGAACGTGCCCAAGTGCGAGCAGCTATGTTTCGCAATAGCAACCAACGTGTGACATTCAGACCACAAAATGGTCAGCAGGTATTAGTGCGCGCTGCAATTACACTTTATGAACCAAGAGGAGACTATCAGCTCATTGTTGAAAGTATGCAACCCGCCGGTGATGGCCTGTTACAACAACAGTTTGAATTATTGAAACAAAAACTCAGTGCTGAAGGATTATTTGACCAAAGCTATAAAAAACCCTTGCCATCTCCTGCTCAACAGCTTGGTGTGATTACTTCAACCAATGGTGCTGCTCTGCATGATATTTTGAATATTTTAAAGCGTCGTGATCCATCATTACCCATCATCATTTATCCAACAGCCGTCCAGGGTACAGAAGCACCGTTACAGATTATCAGGGCTATTGAATTAGCTAACGAAAGGCAAGAATGTGATGTATTGATTGTTGGACGTGGTGGCGGCTCGCTAGAAGATTTATGGAGTTTCAACGATGAACATGTTGCCAGAGCGATTTTTCACAGTGATATTCCGATAGTCAGTGCTGTAGGTCATGAAACGGATATCACCATTGCTGATTTTGTGGCAGATTTACGCGCTCCTACACCATCAGCAGCAGCTGAGTTAGTCAGCCGTAATCAGCTTGAATTATTACGTCAAATTCAATCACAACAACAACGGCTGGAAATGGCAATGGATTATTTCTTTGCCCAGAAACAACATGTTTTTAGTTTGTTATCTCATCGTTTACAGCAGCAACATCCCCATTTACGACTGGCTCGTCAGCAAAACATACTGGTCAGTTTACGCCAACGACTCACTGACAGCTTGCAACGGCATCTACGACAAAGCAATCTGGCTTATGAGAAATTGCAGCAACGCCTCTGGCATTCAGAGCCTAGTCAGCAGATCCACCAGTATAGCCAACAAATCCAACAACAGGATTTCCGGCTAAAACAAGCGATTGAACGACAACTCAGCCGTTCCAGAGAAAAATTTGCCGTTTCCTGTTCACGAATGGAAGCCGTCAGCCCACTAGCAACTCTGGCTCGTGGTTACAATATCAGTGAAACATCTGATGGAAAATTACTGAAACAAACCAAACAAGTACGTGTTGGTGATGCTCTGAGAACCCGTTTACAAGATGGTTGGATTGAAAGTGAAGTTATTAAAGTGAAGAAAAAACGCCAGAAACGGCGAGCAAATCAGGAATAATGGCATTCCCTTGCCACTTTTTCTTACATCAGAAACGAATTTCTGCACCTGCAATATAGGTACGCCCTCTGGCGGTTTGCATAGCTGAAGTTTGTTCGGTCATTAATGGAGAAGAATTTACACGATTAAGTGCTTCAGAATAGTTTTTGTTTGCCAGGTTCTGTACTGAAAATTTCAACAATACGTTTTTATTTATCTGATAATCACTATAAAGATCAACTATCGTCGGGATTTTAGGCTCTTTTTGTAGTACAACCCGCCCATCACTATCCACATTATATTGATCTGGGTCCAGTCTATGAGAATCGCCAGTGTATTTAACAATCGCACCAATACGGAATTTTTCATCAAATAAACGAACACCTGTATCCAGAGTCATAAAACTATCAGGTAATTGTGACACGGGATCAGCACCAAAATGCGCTGTAGCTGCCGAAGTTGGCTGGCGCGTTTTTTGCCAGCTATAAGCCAATTTGCTATAAAACACCCCCGCATCATAATCAGCAGCAACTTCATACCCACGTATTGTCACCGGCGTCAAGCTATTGTGATAGATATACATTTTGATGTTAGGATCGACTGTATCGTAGTTGTCCAATGAACTATCGTATTTACATGTTTTCCTGTTGCCACAAATAATCCAGATATCACTGAGAATATAATTTTTTACTTTAGAGTGATACCAGGCGGCTTTCAAGCGGAAAATATCTCCCTTAACAATCAAATTTGGGCGAAAACTATTAAAACCAATTTCATAAGTATCTGATGTTTCTCCCTTCAAAAATGGATTCATGGAACCACCACCTTCATTACTATAGAAAGTTTCCTGAATGTTTGGTGCTCTCATTGAGCGAGCATAACTGACGAATGGCTGAAATTCAGGAATAATTTCTGCTGATAGTAAAATGCCAGGATTAAATCCATGTTCTTTCAAATTCAATTCGGTTGCCCACTGAGGGAAACAAGGAATCCGCAGATCACAAGCCGGTTTATGGCCTTTAACATTGTAGTCCATATAATTAAAGGTAATATTGGCCTGATAAATCCCACGATTTATTTTCAGCCCACCATAAATACTGGCAATATCTTGTTTACCACTTGGTGCAAAGACATTATTTTCTTTTGCTTCCCTATCCGTTTTATCATATTTTTTCTTTTCTTCCTCATTTTGACCTTTACCAGAATAAGTACTATCTGTTATTTTGCTATATTCGGTTTTCATCAATTTACTGCCAAATGTTAGCTCAAAATTTGTATTGCCATAGTCGAATCGACTAATGTTACTAATATCTATTGCATCTGACTTGTTTTTGGCTCTGCTATTTATCAAATCAAAAAGTGAATCACCTTCATAACGTTGACTACTCTCACTGGTGCTGGCCAATAATTTCATATCAACCCATTCACTAAATGGTGTGTAATTGTATTTTAGATAAACATCCCGACTGTCAATATGACGGCGGGTAAATTTATTATGATAATTGCGCCCACTGAGTTCCATATCATGAAATTCGTTTGGTTTAATATTTATTTTCATTAACTGCGAATTGGGTTTTTGCTTAAATGATTTATTGGTAGCAAACTCATCACTTAATACACCGTCGCCATTCTTATAATGTGCATCAATTGAATGTCCGCTGCCAGCCAACATAGCACCTATTGAACCCTCAGAACTAAAAGCCGGTATTTTACCCGCAACCGCTATCATGCCATTATGACCAATGCCATTATCGCCATAAGTTGCTTTTGTGCGTACTCCTAGCGAATTCCCAGCAAATATTACATCATCTATGCCAATTGTGCGGAAATTAGCACTACCTACCAAGGCATTAACGCTATTTGAACCATCAGATTGACCACGGTTAACATCAACGCCCACGATAAAATTAGGATCAATTAGTGCCCCGAATTGGTTATAAGTCAAACCATGAATTGGATTCGTCGGAGATGTACCATAAAAGCTCTGGCTAACACCATCAACCATCATATTAACCCGGCCAAAGCCACTTAATCCACGGATATTTACACTCACCGTCCCCTGTCCCGGATCTATTTGCGTATAGGTTCCTGGCATACTGCGCAATATATTATCTATTGACTGAAGTTTAGTATCTTCGCCTTTAGAACTATAAGAACCGGGCCTTTCCATTGCCCGCACTTCGGCATTATCCTGCGAACCTGAAACCTTAAGACTGCTGAATTTCATTACCTTATCTGATTTCTTCTCTTGTTTTTCTTCACCATAAGCAAGCCCTTGAAGCCCAATCAACACAACACTGGCTCCTGCTATTTGTGTCATTATTCTCATTTCAATCATCCCAAATTCATAAAAATAAATTATTTGCTCACATGTCAGTCTTCAAAAAAAGAATAAAAAGATTCAGCACTGATAAATAATTATCAGTGCTTTAAATAACAAACTTATATTTATAATTTCTTTCAGTTATCTCTTAATTGTGGAAAGTATTTCTTAGCATCATCCAACATTAAAATAAAACTGTAATCCAATGCAGTATCTTTCAAACGATTAAAACGGCCTGATTTACCATCATGCCCCGCACTCATATTGGTTTCCAGTAATAAAACAGTGTCATCTTTCTTCATATCCCGTAATTTTGCGACCCATTTAGCTGGCTCCCAATATTGAACCTGTGAATCATGTAATCCACTCGTAACCAATAAATTGGGATAGCGCTGAGATTTTATATTATCATATGGGCTATATGATTTAATTCGGAAATAATCATCTTTGTTTTCGGGATTACCCCACTCTTCATATTCTCCTACTGTCAGTGGAATAGAAGGATCGAGCATGGTTGTAACAGCATCAACAAATGGAACCTGAGTAACAACACCACGATATAATTCCGGTGCCTGATTAATTACTGCTCCCATCAGCAAACCACCAGCACTGCCTCCCATAGCATAAACACGCTTACTGTCACCATATTTCTGAGCAATCAGATCCTTGGTCACATCGATAAAGTCATTAAAACTATTCATTTTATTTTCGACTTTACCTTGCAGATACCACTGCTTGCCCAATTCACCGCCACCACGCACATGCACCAATGCGTAAACAAAACCTCTGTCCAACAGACTCAATCGTGATGAGCTGAATGCCGGGTCCATACTCGAACCATAAGCCCCATATCCATATATCAATATTGGGTTATGGCCTTTTTTGAACAGTGATTTACGATAAACCAGAGAGACTGGAACTTCCACACCATCACGAGCTTTCACCCAAATACGCTGGCTCTCATAATTATGTTTATCGAATCCTTTTACTTCCTGCTGCTTAAGTAATTCCCGCTCACCTGTTTTCATATTCCACTGGAATGTTGAACTTGGTGTAGTCATGGACGAATAACCATAACGTACAAAATCAGTATCTGGCTCAGGGTTGTAATCAATCCATGCCATATAACTCGGATCATCAAATTTAATCTGTTTTTCTTGCTGTGTTTCCCAATTAATCTGACGAATTGTCGGCAATCCTTTTGTTCGCTCCTGTACAACTAACCAGTTATTGAACAATACGAAATCTTCAAGATCACTATCCTGCTGTGGAGCAATAACTGTTTTCCACGGTGTATTTATTGCATCAGTCTGATAAAGCCCATAAGTTTCATTTTCATGATTTGAACGGATGTAAAAATAATCACGGAAATGGTCTATATCATATTCCCGACCTTCTTGACGGGGAGAAAATACTTGAAGTTCAGCTTGTGGTTTATTTGCATCAATCAGTAAATATTCCGAAGTCGAAGTGCTGGTTATCGACAACATAATATAATCACGGGAAGAACTTTTAGAGAGTTCTAAGTAAAATCGCTCATCTTTTTCCTGATATATTTTCTGATCTTCAGTAGTATTTGTACCATATTGGTGACGAAATACTTGGTATGGCAACAACGTTTGAGAATTCCTGCGCACATAAAATAGTGTGTTGTTATCATTTGCCCAGACAATATCGCCAGAAGTATTGTTTATTACGCCATTATTCCACTGTTTATCATTGATCTCTTTAAAGGAGATCTGATAATTACGGCGCCCCTGAGTATCTTCGGCAATCGCAATATGTTTATTATCAGGCGTGATAGCAAAATCACTCAGTTGGTAATATTCATGCCCTTTAGCTCTTTCATTGCCATCAACCAGAATCTGCCAATCTGATGAACTATCAACCGGTTTACGCTGATAAATCGGAAAATCTTTTCCAGCTTCATAAATTGTACGATAAATATACCCGTTATAAGTGTATGGCACGGATTGATCATCCTGTTTCATCCGACTAATCATTTCTTCATATAACGTATCCCGCAATTGCTCACCGGGTTTCAACATCTGTTCAGTATATTTATTTTCGGCTATCAAATGATCAATAATTTTTTGATCCTGACGATTATCATCCCTCATCCAGTAATAATCATCTGTACGAGTATCACCATGAATAATCATCTGATGTGGTTGTTTAATTGCCTTTGGTGGCATAATTCCTTCCTCTGCCGCAGCTGAACTCAACCAGCCACTTAATAAAAATGTTAACAACAGCCCTTTAGTTTTCAGGGCAAACTGCGCTTGCTGCCTTAACATAATATATACTGTCCTTAAGTCATTAAAGATATTAATTGACTAAACTAAAATCAATTGGAAGTTCTATCGTAATTTCATTGCCGTTTAAAATAATATTGGGAGGAGCTGGCAATGGTTGCGCTCTTGCCAAAACTTGTTTCGCTTCCCTGTCCAGAGAATGGGTACCTGAACGATGAACCAAAACGCTGTTAGTAACATATCCGTGTTTATCAATAGTGAACCTGACCGTAGGCCGGCCAGTGCGGTTTCTTCTCTGTGCATCCTCAGGATAGCGTTTATAACGGTTTAAATGCCCGATAACTTCAGCTCGCCATGCAGCGCCTGCATCAACAATAGCATTTGAATCACTATCATAAGAAGCAGCAACTCGCGAAGTTAGATTAACCGAAGTGGCAGTACTGCTCACAGGAGCAGCACTACTTTGAGATTTTTCACTCTCTTGTTCTTCTACCTGTTGGCGCTTTACTGGCGGTGTTTTTTTAAGCTCTTCGAGGTTCTTTTTCTGTTTTTTAGGCTTATGTACCAAAATCTGCGCTTGTTCATCTTTAATAAGCTCAGGCGCTTTAATCTCATTAATCGCACTTTCTTGTTGTCGGCTGGCAACAGAAAGTTGCTGTTCAATACCAATAGGTTGTTTTTGTACCTGATGTATCGCTTCTGTCAGTAATGAAAGCTCCATCATCACCGCCGGAGGTGACATCAATTCATCAACAGAAATTTCTTCTGACTGGTAGATAATCCATCCAGCCCAAATGAGATGAACAGCAAGAGCAAAAACAAGTCCTTTTTTAAAATGACTTGTTTGAAAGACAGGGTGTGTCAACGTTAACATTAGTTACAGCGCATAATTTTAATTATCATTTGGTAATGATAATTAATTCCATATGTTAATGAAAATTATTTTTGCATATATCGTTAACTTGCGCACATCCATGTACCAGAACCCTTTAAATACAGCCTAAAAAACAGCTAATTATGTAAAATATCTATAGTTTTTTTACTGGTGTATACCAGATATAATCAGCATGTTGACTATCCAGTACATTTGCTTTCTCAGCGAGAATCAGCACAACAAGATCCTCCCGTGGTGACAAATCTTTAATATGCAGAGGAACACCCATCACTTTCGTTGCATGGTATCCACCCGCAATCAATGTAGCAGGAACAGGTGCTTTAATTAATTGCTCTGCCATTCTGCGATCCCGCATTTGCTGAATCGTTGTCATTGCAGATAACTGTTGCTCTGTTATTTCACCACCATGGGCATCTTTAATCGTCGCTGCAATCTGTGCTTTCACATTTTCAGCAACAGAAATATTTCCCTGTAAAATAGGGGGATTGCTGTAAGCAGCCTTAATTTCACTGCGAGCCAAATTTGCAGCCAAGAGCGGATAAGGCTGATACATAAGCTCCAAGACCAGCTCACCATACAATTCCCACGGCCATCCCGCATTCCACGCCAGCAAATCTTTTATACGGCTTTCACGCACAGTAGGCTTAGTTTGCAACCAGTTTTTGACTTTGTTCACTTTTTCCTGCTGGTCAGGAGTAATCATTTCCAACAGTACCGAACCATGTTCTCTCTTGAGAAGAAGTTGCTGAACCAGCCAAAGCTCAATTTGATGATGATATGGATTATCATGTTTTTCACCCACAACTATTCGCTGATGTGAGGCCAATCGATTGATCAATTCATCAGGAGTAAGCGCGTTGCCGGTTTTAAGATCGATAACAACCCCTTGCTGGGTCAATTCCGGCGAAAGTATTTGCAGAGTTGGCTTTTGTTGTACAGATATGCATCCAGATAAGAGCAGTAAGCCACAGGTAATCAGAAAGGATTTTACAGCTGTGAATAATTTCATAATGTTCGTTATCCATATAATATTTTGCGCATCATATAGATAATAAGAATTATTTACAATAAACAGCCCGGCTCCCTACAGGAAACCGCGGCTGTTTTAATCTGCTTATTAAGATCTATCTTTACAATGGATGAGTTTGCGCTTCAACTGCTGCTAAAGCGACCATATTGACGATACGACGTACAGAAGCAATTGGCGTCAAAATGTGTACCGGTTTTGAAACTCCCATAAGAACCGGACCAACGGTAACTCCCTCCGAGCTGGTGACACGTAGCAAATTATAACTGATACGGGCGGCTTCCATATTCGGCATAATTAACAGATTCGCCGCACCTTTCAATGGACTATCTGGCATAACGTCACGACGAATACTTTCAACCAACGCGGCATCACCGTGCATTTCACCATCAATTTCAAGTGAAGGTGACATCTTATTGACCAATGCCAATGTCTGACGCATTTTCTGCGCGGAAAGACAATCTGTAGAACCAAAGCTTGAATGAGAAAGCAACGCAACTTTTGGTTCGATACCAAAACGTCGAATGGTCTCTGCGGCCATGAGAGTAATCTCGGCCAGTTGTTCAGGCGTTGGATTATTATTGACATAGGTATCTGCAATAAAAGTATTACCACTTGGCAACATCAATGCGTTCATTGCACCCGCAGTATGGACCCCCTCTCGGAAGCCAAATACATCTCTCATCACATCATAGTGTTCACTGTAACTGCCAACGGTACCACAAATCAGACCATCAGCCTCACCACGTAACACCATAATCGCCCCAATCAGGGTTGGATTACCAATAACGGCTCGGCGTGCTTGTTCAGGAGAAATACCACGACGTTTCATAATGTTATGATATTCTTGCCAATACTCTTTAAAGCGTGGATCATTCTCATTATTGACGACTTCAAAATCTTTACCCGCTTCGATATGCAGCCCTAATTTCTGGATACGCTTTTCGATAACACTTGGACGGCCAATCAAGATAGGATAAGCCAACCCAAGAGAAATCAGCTCCTGAGTCGCATGCAGCACCCGAACTTCTTCCCCTTCGGCCAGAACAATGCGCTTTTTCACTTTCTTTGCCTGAGAGAAAATAGGCTTCATAAACAAGTTCGTTTTGTAGACAAACTCATTCAGTTTTTCTATGTATGCACTAAAATCTTTAATCGGACGCGTTGCTACACCGGAATCCATAGCCGCTTTAGCCACTGCCGGGGCAATTTTAACAATCAGACGCGGATCAAATGGTTTGGGAATAATATACTCCGGGCCAAAAAACAGATCCTGATCATTATATGCAGAAGCGACTTCTTCACTCTGTTCTGCCAGTGCCAAATCAGCAATAGCGTGGACGCAGGCAAGTTTCATCTCTTCGTTGATAGTTGTTGCCCCAACATCTAACGCACCACGGAAAATAAATGGGAAACAAAGAACGTTATTAACCTGGTTCGGATAATCCGAACGACCAGTACAAATAATAGCATCAGGGCGAACTTGTTTAGCCAATGGTGGCAAAATTTCTGGCTCAGGGTTTGCCAGCGCCATGATGAGAGGATCTTTTGCCATGGTTTTCACCATATCCTGAGTCAGCACGCCAGGACCAGAACATCCCAGAAAAATATCTGCACCAGGGATAACATCACCTAATGTACGACTGCCATTATCTTCAATAGCATAGGCGGCTTTAGTTCCTTCCATATTTTCATCGCGACCACGATAAATAACCCCTTTAGAGTCACATACCACGATGTTTTCGCGTTTCAGCCCAAGCGCAACCAGTAAATTCATACAAGCAATCGATGCAGCACCGGCACCAGAAACAACCAGACGAACGGCTGAAATCTCTTTTTTCATAATCCGTAAACCATTTAGAACGGCAGCAGTACAAATAATTGCCGTGCCATGCTGATCATCATGGAATACTGGAATATTCATTTTTTCCCGGAGTTTTTGTTCAATATAAAAACATTCCGGTGCTTTGATATCTTCGAGATTAATTCCCCCAAAAGTCGGCTCCAATGCCGCAATGATGTCAATCAATTTATCAGGATCAGACTCATCTACTTCGATATCGAATACATCAATCCCTGAGAACTTTTTAAACAGTACACCTTTTCCTTCCATCACTGGCTTACCTGCCAGTGCACCAATATTCCCTAACCCTAAGACTGCACTACCGTTAGAAATCACCGCAACAAGATTGCCGCGCGCCGTATATTTGTAAGCCGCTAATGGATCTTCTGCAATTTCCAGACAAGGCGCAGCAACACCTGGTGAATAAGCTAAGGCCAAATCGCGCTGAGTTGTCAGAGGCTTGGTTGGAGTAACCATGATTTTTCCTGGTTGTGGAAACTGGTGAAAATCCAATGCACTCTGCTTTAATTTTTCGTCCATCGTCGGGTCCTTTATATACATTATCTGGAGTAAGCACAGAACCAGTATAATGGGTATGGTGTGTTAAATCATAACTTTGACAGTATTTTACCCATAAACCAGCACTTTTCTGCTCAAAAAAAACACTGGTAAATTTATCCATCAATGTCATATGCTAGGTATGGAGAATATAAACACGGAAATATTACTGACTATATAATATCATTATAATTATAATAACTTTGATAATTATAAACAATAAAAACTCTCAATATAAATTCAATTAAAATAAATTTTATAAAAGAAAACAAATTTAATAACTGGATTTATAACAAATTGATTTACAATATTATTTTTTATAGAAAAGTTATACGTTTTTTGTGAAAATTACTCATCTTCTTCTTTTACTTATCAAACTAATTTGCGCTATTTATTTTTTTATATCAGGATGTGTTTTCTGGACTTACAGAGATATCAACTTTGTAATTCAATCGGTTTTTGTGAAATTTTTTTATAGCAATTTAATTTAGGGCAGACTCATTCATTACTGCCTATTAATCGAATTAAAAGTCTGAATTTCGTGGCTTTACCTATAAGGGAGAAGGACAATGTATAACCATTCAGTGATGATAGTTGATGACCACCCTCTCATTCGCCATGGCCTGAAACAGATTGTAGAGCTCGACCGTGCACTTACCGTCACTGCGGAAGCTGACAACGGTGAAGAAGCAATAAACATTGCGTGCAAGCTCAAACCTGATGTCATTATGATAGACCTTAATATGAATGGTCTTTCAGGCGTGGACACAATTAAATCTATTCGTAGGAAAGGGATCAACTCTTATGTGCTGGTATTATCCGTTTCAGATGACCGAAACGATGTTTATGCAGCCATTGACGCTGGCGCCAATGGCTATTTACTTAAAGACAGCGATTTAGATTCGCTGTTAAGCAGTATTCGTCATGCAGCTCGTGGACAAACTGTATTTAGTGAAAAAATATATCAACATTTGGCTAACCGCCATAAACACGTTGATCCTTTATCTGAATTGACCAAGCGTGAGTTAGATGTATTAAAAGAAGTTTCCAGTGGCATGACCAATAAGGAAGTTGCTGATGTACTCTTTATTTCTGAAGAAACAGTAAAAGTACATATCAGAAACTTGTTAAAAAAACTGAACGTACGTTCCCGTTTGGCAGCAACAATTATGTATCTGCAACATAGGAAAAATGGGATAGCTTAATATTTTTATCTGAGCCGTTCTCTTAGGTTTATACCCGGGGACCGGCTCTTGCGGTTATCGTGCAACAAAATAGCCTCCACAAGACAAACTGCTCCCTCCTTTCTCAGATAATAAAAATCAGGATACCGTCTAGATAAAACTGACATTTTCCAGCATTATGTTTAGGTATTTAGACTTTTTAGGGATCTCTTATATTATGTCGGATAAACCTTCTCAATCTATCTTTACTCTCTACGGGATAAAAAACTGCGACACCATAAAAAAAGCCCGTCATTGGCTGGAAGAACAGAAAATCACTTACCTGTTTCATGATTATCGTGTAGATGGATTAAATGAAACACTTTTACAATCGTTTATTGACAAACTTGGCTGGGAATCACTGATTAATACCCGTGGCACAACCTGGCGTAAACTGACTGACCAACAGAGAGCAGCAATCAATAATGCTGATGCAGCAAAAGTGTTAATGTTAGAACAGCCCGCTCTTATCAAGCGTCCATTATTAGTTTCTGCTAAAGGCAACTGTCTGTTAGGTTATAAAGCAGATGAATATCAGCAATTTTTTGCTGAGGGATGCTGAGATGACTTGTCCTGTAATTGAACTTGCTCAACAACTCATCAAGCAGCCATCTGTCAGTCCAGACGATAAAGGTTGTCAGGATATTATGATCGCCCGTCTGCAAGCGATTGGCTTCACCGTCGAACTGATGCCTTTCGGCGATACAAGCAATTTCTGGGCTTATCGTGGTACAGGTTCAACGCTGGCCTTTGCCGGACACACCGATGTTGTTCCTGCAGGTGACGGATCTCAATGGGAACATCCACCTTTTGAGCCGACCATTCGTAATGGCATGCTATACGGCCGGGGTGCAGCAGATATGAAAGGTTCGCTGGCCGCTATGGTTGTCGCCGCCGAACGCTTTGTTACCAGTCACCCTAATCACAATGGTCGCCTGGCTTTTCTTATTACCTCAGACGAAGAAGCAAAAGCCACCGATGGTACAGTTAAAGTAGTTGAAGCATTGATGTCCCGCAATGAACAACTAGATTATTGTCTGATTGGTGAACCCTCTAGCCAATATTGCCTCGGTGATATGGTGAAAAATGGCCGTCGTGGTTCCCTTACAGCTAATTTGACTGTCCATGGCATTCAGGGCCATGTTGCCTATCCACATTTAGCTGATAACCCGATTCACCGGGCTATTCCAGCCTTACAAGAATTAGTCAGTACACATTGGGATGAAGGAAATGAATTTTTCCCAGCGACCAGTATGCAAATTGCCAATATTCATGCCGGAACAGGCAGCCATAACGTGATCCCAGGGAATTTACAGGTTCAATTCAACTTCCGCTTCAGTACAGAGCTAACCGATAGCCAAATCCGTAAACGGGTTGAAACCATCCTAAAAAACCACGACCTGGATTACACCATTGAGTGGATATTACCAGGAGAGCCTTTCCTGACAGCCAAAGGCAAGTTAGTCGATGCAGTCGTACAAGCAATAGACCACTACTGTGGCTATAAGCCTGAATTATCCACCAGCGGCGGTACATCAGACGGGCGATTTATTGCCAAGATGGGTGCTCAGGTTGTCGAATTGGGGCCATTAAACTCAACTATTCATAAAGTTAATGAGTCTGTCAGTGCCGCAGATCTGCAACAACTTAGCCGAATTTACCAGCGTGTTATGGAGCTGCTAATCCAGTGACAACAGCAAATATGTTAACCGGCCTGACTACCGAGCATCTGGTTTCGCTCTCTGGCAACCATCAGTTGCAACCAGAAGCAGCGAAAGCTTTTTTATCCATGCAGCAGGCCGCCGCAAGTGCAGGATTTAATTTGCAACCTGCCAGCACTTTCCGCGATTTCCAGCGCCAACAGACTATCTGGAATGGCAAATTCCGGGGCAAACGCCCTGTATTGGATGAAAATAGCCAACCAATGGATATTACTCCATTAACCGAAGGTGAACTCTGTAAGGCTATTCTTCGCTGGTCTGCCTTGCCCGGTGCCAGCCGTCATCATTGGGGAACAGAGCTGGATATTTATGATCCAACCATGCTGCCGGAAAACCAGAAATTGCAACTGGAACCCTGGGAATATGAAAAAGACGGTTACTTTGAACCATTAACTCACTGGTTAACAGAGAATATGGCCCATTTTGGCTTTTATCGCCCTTTTGTCGGTAACAGTGGTATCGCCTATGAGCCATGGCATATCAGTTATCGGCCATTATCTGAACAATTGGAGAAATTGCTAACTGAACAGATTTTACTGGATGTCTGGCAACATCATGATATCGCAGGGATCGACTGGTTATCTGCTAACCTACCTTATCTATTTGAAAATTACCTCCGTATTCCACAGGAGACAACCCGATGCAATGGTTAGCTGATTACTGGTGGATTATTTTAGTTTTGCTGGTTGGCGTTTTGCTCAATGCCATTAAAGAATTACGCCGTCTGGACGTCAAAAAATTTCTGGATAATAAACCGGAACTCCCCCCTCACCGGGATCTTAATGACAAATGGGATGATGAAGACGATTGGCCTCAGAAAAAACAGTAGCCCACTCTTGCCAGTACATAGCAAGTTTTTTATCAAGGTTTACCAATGCCTGCGTGGTTTCTTGCCGCCAAAGCAATGTTAATGCCTTATACCCGCTTAACTTTAACTCAGTAACACACTGCTCAATACTCATTTCCCACTGGAGATGATTTCTCAGTGCTATCAGCGGCAAATCACAATTCAGTAACAATCGTTGCAAAGCTGGCAATGAAGCAGACAATGGCCGGTGAGCAAATGCAAAACCTGCAAGCTCCTGCCAGTCATTTTGATTAAGACGTTGATCAGCTTGATAATCAACAGGCAAGCGGAACCCAATCTGTGATTCCAGCCAATGTGCATCACGAGCAAACTGTTTTTGTGCCCGAACACAAAGTGCAATCCCTTGTTGGCTCAGTGGAAAAATTGCCATTGCGGTATAACAACCGCTGCTGGCTTCCTGATGGGTACCCATCCGTACCAATTGAAAACCGCACTTTTGCCATAACGCCCAAAGCTCCGCGGTATAACCAAAGCTAACAGAAATAAAATCCATTCCCTGCGCTTCCGCCCTTTCTCGTTGAAACGCAATCATTCCCTGAGCAATACCCTGTCTGCGACTGTTAACCTGCACAGCAACCCGGCTAATTCGCTGAGATTTCAGAACAGCCGCTTGGGATAAACCACTGTGAGCCGCTAATGATTGAGCAACCAAATTTCCTCTTGGACGACGTCTTCCCGCCCATACTTCATGTGCCAGTTCAGACGATAATCCACCTTCTTCAACCATCCACAAAGCACCAATCAAGGCATTATTTCCAAGAGCCGCAACAAATTGCATACCTTTAGCATCCAGTAAACGTCGCAAATCCAAAGGTGACGTTTTGTAGTGAGCGCGGGTTAATATGCCGTAAAACTGTTTCAACAATTCAGGCTGTTTAATCCATTGTTGCTGATGATAGACGTGATAACGAATCGCCTTATCAGAATCGTTGACAGGAATTGCATCCTTAAACAATAAAGCGTTTTCCAACCAGTTTTCCAGTGGATCATTTTCAGCCCAACGTACAGGTGCTGTCAGGCTCAGGATATGACTATCAGGAATCCCAACGCAAAATTTAAGTAAAAATCCGCGCCCTGTACCTTCATATCCCTGCACGGTTGTGGTCAACAATATTCGGGGAAAATAACTGATCAACTCAGCTAACTGAGGCATTGGAATAGCCGCGGCTTCGTCGATAAGCAACCAATCAATATCCGATACGCTATTTTGTCTACAATATTTCAGCAAATTATCTACTGCCCAGAATTGACCCTTTTCTCCTGAATAGCACCTGATAACTTCAGTTGTTGCTTTTGCCGGTGCTGTCAACCAGCAATTTCCTTGCCATTGCTGCATTAACATACCTGCAAGCGTCGATTTCCCTCGCCCTCTTGAAGCCGTAATTACCCATATCCCCTGATTTGCCCGCAAAAGTTGCGCCAAAATGGCATTCTGGCTGGCCGTTGGTTTGCCATCAGGCAACTGCCATTCTCTATATCGCGGAAATTTAGGGATGTAAAAGGGATCATTTTGCCGCCATAACAAAACTTGAGGATCGCTAACAATTTGCCGTTGAATATGCTGAATAAAGTTCGGAGTTGGAATAACACCTGATTGTTCATTCCAGCGAATACTGTCACGGTCTGGTTGATAATCCCATTGATACCAAGATGGAACCATCATTACCAACCAACTTCCTGCTTTCAATGTGCCCACTACTATCGCTAATGCTTCCGCATTAAAACCTTCAGTAGCATCAAATATTCCATGCAGATATTCCTGACCTAGTAAACCCGCCGATTTTTCTGGTAATACAGCCTTCTCTTTACGATAAGAGATCCATAACCAATCACCGGTAAATCGCTGCTGTAACTCATGAGCCTGTTGGTAGCACCAATTATGATCTCCACTCAGCACCAGCAAACGACGTAATCCTTGCTGCTGCATTTCCGCCTGGATTGCACTTAATTCTAGAAACATAACTATTACGATTTACCAATCAGCAATGACAAAATCCCCGCAGCAATCAGCGGCCCAACTGGAACACCTTTAAACATGGCAACACCCAGCACGGTTCCCACTAGCAAACCAGCAACAGTCGATGGTTGATTAGACATCAGGGAAACACCGCGACTACCCAACCATGAGACTAAAACCCCTATCAATATTGCCAATAACGATTTCCAATTCATAAATGAGTTGAGGACCGTTTGTACAGTGATTTTTCCACTGGCAATAGGCGCCATCACTCCCACAGTCAAAATAAGCACACCAATAGTCAGCCCATATTTTTCTACCCACGGGAAGAACTGATTCAACGGCGTTATGCGAATAACCAATAGGAACAGCATGGCAAGGGTGACGGTCATATTGTGGCTGATAATACCCAGTGCCGCCAGCACCAACAATACGAGTAAAGTAGGATCGATATGGCTCATAGACGTTAATGCCCTAATATACCCTTCATCTTTCAAGCTGCTGCTTTGTTGGCTGCTTTCACTTACCCCAGTCACATCGTTATCTATGCTCCTAGGGATGCGTTCTCTTGCCGTCTCAATGCATCTTGAAATCTATTGGGTATAGCTACCTAAACTCGATTAGGCCAGGGCGATTTTTCCTTGTATTACATTACAAAACTAATTTTTCACTTACAATATTAATAAGTATTTCTAAATAATCAACTATTCAATTCCTCACCACCATCAACAACAATTATATTACTTAAGATGCCCGGTAACCGTTTTTTTTCATCATCATCTGTTTTTCACATGAGCGCTGCATATGAGTATCCCTCGAATCAGACGACACGCCATTATAGCTACTTTTCCTGAAAGCAACAGTTGCTGAGAGCAAATAATTTCTACCCTTTCAGGATCGTTAATATCGAGTTTTATATATTCATATAGCATCAATAATTTCAAAATAATCCAGCTACTTGTAGTATAACTAAATAAAACACTAATCCCATTTTCAGCAATAAAAAGTATAATAAAAAATTCAGCCACATTGGGAAGTTATATTATTTCAGCATCACCTTTTTTATTCCTGCGAAAATTAAATTCGCAGTTAATGAGGGAAATTGTGTTCAATATGCCAGTTAAAGACTTGCCAAGCTAATAACCTTTTTCATGATAAACCTTCGCTAATTCGGCTGGTTACAGTGTAAATCCAACACACATAGTCATATTCCTTATAATGATATAAAAATGCATTCGGCGACAGTAGCTCACGAATTATTCCCTCTTACTTTATCCTCCATAATAAATATTTCTGCCCCCTATTTTGTGATCATCCTCTAAATAAGCATATTTTTAACACGTCATACTTAGCCTAAACACTCAAAATACGAATTTAATTAACCAATGCATTGCAAAATGAATTCATACTGCTAATAGTGAATATCGCCTAACCATTAATCTAACCGGGGGTAAATTATGTCATGCTTTCCTACTGGATATTGGGAAAAATATCCGAATACAGCCACGGTAATCACAACATATACTTGCAATGCCGCTTGCAAAGAATGTTGTTTTGAATGTAATCCTTCAGTGAAAGCACGCCTCAGCCTGGATGAAATTAAACAATTTATTGCACATTCAAAAGCTAATTTCCCAGGACTAAAGTTAGTCGTTTTTAGTGGTGGAGAGTGTTTCCTGTTAGGCAAAGATCTCATGGAAGCTATCCGTTTTGCCTCGGAACATGGCTTATTGACCCGTTGCGTGACCAATGGTTATTGGGGAAAAAATCGGGAAAAGGCGCAAAAAATCGCCCAAGATTTAACAGATGCCGGTATCACAGAGATAAACATCAGTACCGGGAAAGATCACAGCGAATGGGTGCCAATCGACAACGTAGTTGCAGCAGCGGAAGCGTTGGCCGGGCAAAACATTACGACACTGATTACAGTGGAACAGGACACCGCAGATTCCGCCATTGCAACACAAATTACCCAAAATCCGATCATTAAACGTCTCAAAGCACAAAACAAGATTAGCTTACAGCGAAACACCTGGATGCCATTCTATGATACCAGTGAAGAACGGAAAAACGTGCCGAACCGAGATGAACAACTGACAAAAGGGTGTGATCAGGTCTTTGAAAATATCGTGCTGACACCACATGGTGAAATTTCCGCCTGCTGTGGTCTGACATTAGAGCATATCCCGGAAATGAAACTTGGTCGGTTACAAGGAGGGGATTTAGCCCAACTTTTCAAAGGGCAAGAAGAAGACTTTATGAAAGTCTGGTTACGGACAGAGGGGCCGTACAAGATTCTAAAAAAATATCGTCCACAAGATAGCAACATTAATCTGGAAAAAATCGTTCATCCCTGCCAAGCCTGTGCCTACCTACATAAGGACGAAGGAACACGCCAGAATTTATTAGATAATTATCATGGGGAAATTATTCCAGTAATCAAAAAATTTAATGCTAAGGAAAGATTGGATCTTCTGATATATCAATCAGCAGCAGAAAACGCCGTTGATTCAATATAAGGAGTGAATAATGAAACGACGTACATTTATTGGCGCAGCCGCCAGAGCAGCCATTGGTAGTGTTATACCTACCGTTAACGCAAAGGCTAACAGTAATCGTCTATTTGGAGTACCACGTTCATTACTTTCTCCGGGAGAGAATTTCCGCCAGCGCAGTCTCCATTCATCTTGCCAGAATCTACAACAACCCAAAAATGGTCGATACGCTGGTCAAAGAAACCACCCAGAGGGAAATTACCGCTTGCCTGTTTGCCGCACAAAAATGTGGTTATATTAACCTTCCAGCGACTCGGGCAGAACGCAAAGAAGTCATTGACCTCTTTACCGAATTGTCTTTAAAAATGATAACAGCATGAACAATATTACAGAATTGAATCCAAACCTTTACCCTATGGATTTCAAGGTGGATCGCGACGGCCAGGGAGCGTATCCCCGGGAGCATAGATAACTATGTCATAGAGAACTCTGTGACCGGGGTGAGAGAGTGCAGCCAACAAAGAGGCAACTTGAAAGATAACGGGTATTAGCATTACTACTAACAAATATCGCCATAATAAGGACTTTTCGACTATAAAATTTTTATTAGATGAAGTGGTAATCAAGGAAAGGAAATAATTTATTATCCTTTATGAATATTTCCACCCCCTATTTTGTGAGCAGGCTCCAAATAAACACACTTTATGCCAAGATATATTTAGCCTAAACACCCAAAATATAAATTTAATCAACTAACCTATTGCAAAATTGAGCTATCCAGCTAATAGTTAGTAGCATCTAACCTTTAATCGAACGGAGGGTGAATTATTCTATGTTTCCTCACCTAGCATGAGAATAATATCCAGATATTGTTACGGTAATCACAATATATACTGACAATGAGTATCGTTGGTAAAAAATTTTAGCTAGATAATTACGTCATGAAATTGTATCAGTGATGAAGAACTTAATAAGAAAAGGTTAAATTTCGTCTTATATATCCAATAGATTTCAAATTGCAGCTCGGCGGCAAGTGAACACATCTCTAGGAGCATAGATAACGATGTAGCTGGGGTAAGTGAAAGCAGCCAACAAAGCAACAACTTGAAAGATGAAGGGTATAACACTCAGTAAAAAAAGAATTCCGTTAACTTATAAAGGAACGAATGATGAAAAGACGTACATTTATTGGCGTAGCCGCCGGAGCAGCCATTGGCAGTGTCATACCTACCGTTAACGCCAGTACTGACAGCACTCGTCTCTTTGGCGTGCCACGTTCATTACTTTCCCCAGGAGAAGTCGAGGAAAACAAGCTGAGATTGTCAATGTCAAACGCAAAACTCCCGGTAGAAGTTTGGGAAGAGATCATCACCTATAACCGATTTTGGGAAACCATAAAACAACAACCTACTTTGGCATTAGAATATAGAGAATCACCCGAAAAAGTATTGGATGAATTCGGTATAGACAAAGATATTGTTAGCCCCGGCTCCGCTGAGGAATTACTGTTGTTTATCACTTATGATAAAGATTTAATGAATTCAGTAAAAACCAACGATTATGAAACGCTCTTTTCCCGACTAAAAACCTATGGTTTAAATGAAAAAGGCTCAAGCCTGAGAAGCCGAATCAATTATCACCTCAATCAAGACGCCAGTCTTGTTGCACATTTTAAAGAGCATATCGAATCCTATCAGCTGCAAGATACAGACAGTCCTCCTCTTATCCGGTTAAAGGAAATTCTGGAACCCTTAAACAGCGAAGACGATACCCGCATTGAGATTGCCCGCCTGGTCGTCGGAGCAAATGTGGTTGCTGCGGTTAACGTGGCTGTCGGCACCAGAGTCGTCGCGGCGGTAAATGCAGCAGCAGCGGTTAACGTAGCAGCCTATTTAAGTCTGGCAGTACAAACAGCCGTTACTGTCTGTATGGCAAATTATCTACCTAAAATTGACCATAGCGACCTCTCAACTGGCACAGCTTCTCTTCATCTTGCCAGACTCTATAACAATCAAGAAATGGTTGACACTCTGGTGAAAGAAGCTATCCGGCGGGAAATCACAGCTTGCCTGTTTGCAGCACAAAAGTGTGGTTATATTAATCTGCCGGAAACTCGCGAAGGGCGTAAAGAAGTGGTTCATCTTTTTACCGAATTATCTTTAGGAATGGCAGTAGCATGAATAATATCGTGGGATTAAATCCAGACTTCAAAGTCATATTAATGAACGTCGCCATGTTCGTCCTTATTGCTCTGGTTTTTCTGCCAGTACCATACTGGCTCAATAGCAGTAATCCCAATAAATTGGTGGCAGGCATTACAACCACTCTCTTTGTCATCATCACCCTATTTGTGGGCTATCAACTGTTATCAAATAAGGCAGTAGTCAAGGAAGGGAAATTATTGATGAAGTCAGGAGTATATTCACACGAATGGACTATTTCCTCATTGCGCCGGGAAGAAGGAACTTCCCTGGACGACTTTCATCGCAGTAATGGTATACATATTATCCATTATTCATCTGGATACTATCAAAAGAAACGAAACAAATATTTTATTCTGCGTACCAGCAAACGTCCCCTGATATGTTTTAGTGCAGAAGGCAATATTGGGTTATGCATGGATGAATCTATTTTCGAAAAAATAAAGAGCGAGTTGCAAAATAAAATATAGAGTGGAGTAGCAGGATAATGGAATATAGTGAAAATTATTGGCCATTGAACTATACACAGCTCCGTTTAGCCATTGCTAATACTGTAGCTGACGATAAATCTGTCTTCAATGTCGGCGAATTCATCAGTTTCAATGACTGTATTAGTCTGGAAAGACTAGAACAGGCCATTATGACTATTCACAGTTTTAATGATGGTTTTTCTTTACGTTATCGTCTTTCTGAACAAAACATTTTTCAAGATCGAGGATCTGCACCGATTGAAATCATACGGATAGAACGGTCAGATTCAATGATAGAACAAGCAGCTAAAACTGATTTTAAAAAGAGATCAACTGAACCACTGGACATCGAAAATGGCGTTACAATCAGACATTATCTTTATTTTAATGATATTGGATGCTATTTTTGGGGAATCGTTGCTCATCATATTGCTACAGATTATTGGGGAATTGGACAATTAATTCATGATGTTCTATCCTGCTATGAAGAAACCCTATCCCCCCCAATATTAGAATCTGTTTTTACCTATCACGCTTACCTTAATGATGTTAAATATAAGGCAAGCATATATTATACCAACGACAAAAACTATTGGGATAATTATCTTAACCAACTTCCCATATTAGAAGATTATGCACGTAAACGTTTATTTCCTTCCAAAGCGATTAAAGTTAGCCGACCACTCACCACCAATAACGGTAGTTTCACTTTTAATGATAAGTTGATGATGATATTGGCTTTATGCTTACAAATGACCAAACAGGGCCACTCATCAACAAGTATTATCAATTTACCTTTCTCCAATAGACGAGGCAAAGGAGAATACCGTTATTATCGCCCGGCTATGAACACTTTGCCTCTTATGGTTTCTTTATCTCCAGGGGCAACGATAAAACAAATCCTTATAGAAATGCAATCTCAGATCAGCCTGCATAGCAAACATAGTCGTATTGATATAAATGATTTAAACGATGGTGCGATAAGTCGAGCGGATCAATTAACTTCTGCGCCCTATGTTAACCTGTTACATGAGCTTGAACATGGTTTCATGAAAAATAACCGCGCTACTCGCGGCTGTATGATTTCCGGAGCAGTAAATAATTATGGCATTAATATCCGATTCTCCTCTGATGGAAAACCGGCATTAGTTGAATTGGATGCAGGGAGCCGCCTGTATAGTGTTTCTACCGCACATGCTTTGATTGATGAATATTTACATATCTATAACACTATGACGATAAATATCAATGAAACTATCGAAACATATTGGAAAAAATATAAATCGATAGAAACAGATGACAATATTACATCAGGCATATGGGCTATAGAAAATATTATCATTAATCACCCTATCAAAGAGAACATTATTTCCAAAATAGCGAAAATAGCCGAGACATCTCCAGATAAGAAAGCAGTAATTTGTGGAAGTCAGCCCATAATAAACGCTGCACATTACCTTAATTACCGTGAGCTTTACTGTAAGCTATTAAATCTCAGCCAACTGCTATTATCTTATCCGATGCAAAACCAAAGGGTAGCAGTATTATTACCAAGGGGAATGGAATCCTTATTATCCATATTAGCAATCCATGCTGCTGGGTTATGCTTTGTTCCAATCAACATGACATTCGGACGAGAAGAAATCAGTAGTATATTACGTGGGCTAGATATCTCTTTCTTGATAACTGCACAGAATTACCATGATAAAGTGAATGGCATTAATCATGCTCATATTTTCTTTATTGAGGATATAGATATTCTCCCCGCTAGAATATCTCTGGGACATAACATAAAACGCCCTGCGACCAAAGAAGACGAAGCCTACATCTTTTTTACATCAGGAACCACTGGCGTACCAAAAGCGGTACCGATAACTTTCAAGGGACTTTATGCTTATTTGGCCGCAATGACAGATAAGTATGGCATTAAACAGGATGATGTTATTCTTAATTTCAGCACGCCGGTTTTCGATGCTTATATTGAAGAAGTGTTCGGATGTTTTTATCAGGGAGCTACTCTGACAATTGCTAGCGATCAAATGATCGCTGAGCTTGATACACTGTTTTCATTTTGTCATGCTCAATCGGTCACTATAATTAATTTCCCTACGAATTACTGGCATCAAATTGTCTTTTTCCTACACGCAGCCATTAAAGAATTGTCGCCTTCAATCAGAATGGCAATTATCGGTGGTGATTTAGCAATGGATAAAGCTATCCACCATTGGTTAGAAAAAGTAGGCTGTGGAATATCTCTAATTAACTCTTATGGCCCAACAGAATGTTGTGTTGTGGCTAGCTGCCATAAAATAGATGATGAATTTCACCCCGGAAATATCATTGGTAAAGCATTGGCAAATACCTCTATCGTCATTCGGGAATATGGAACTGATAAAATCATCAACGGTAGCAGTGGAGAAATATGCATCCGTGGCGATTCTATATGTACTGGATATATTAACGATGACGAATCAACTTCATGTAAATTCTTACAGTTGAACGATGGAAAAATCTATTATTTAACCGGGGATCGTGGGTTTTACGATGTCCTGGGAAATTTAAATTTCGTGGGTCGATTGGATAAAGAGCGAAAAATTGATGGAAAACGTGTCGATCTGGAAGAAATGCATAAATTACTTGCAGCCGCTTTTGATATTGATGAAATTTATTTAACGCTAAAAGAAAGTGAAACTGGGTACCAGTATATTAATATATTTATACCTCATGATGTATACCCGATAGATCGCCACGAAATAGTCTCCTTCCTGCGCGGATGTTATCCAAAATTGCAGGTACCTTTTATTGTCGAATTAAGCTCATCCGATCAATCTGTTCCAGAGACATATTTAAGTAAAAGAAATAATATGTCACAAATTGAAGGAGAAAAACGCGAAATATTTTTTACATTATGGCGAGAAGTCTTTGGCGACAGCGACAAAATAGTTAATGAGGATACCGATTTCTTTGACGCAGGCGGTACCTCACTTAAAGCATTGTTGCTAATTAATAAGATCCAACAACATTTTGATTGTACTATCCGGCTGGAAGATTTCTATCAGTCCCCCAGATTAGGTTATTTATTGCAATCCGTCATTCAACAGGGACAAATGCCGGTTTTAACCAATAAAAATAACACTTGCCTGACAGAACAGCACGACCAATATTATTGGATAATTGACACTATTTCTAACCGTTCAGGGGCACACAATATCCCGTTATATTATCATCTTGTCGGTAATATCGATTTAAAGAAATTACATTGCGCTTTGCTGTATACCATGCAATGTTTCCCTGCCCTCTGCCAGAAAGTAACAATGGCAGAAGGGCAACTCTCTTTATCCTTTTTACCTATTACCGAAGAAGATTTACCCTTCGAATATATCGACCTGACTCATACTACAGGTATCAATATTGAGATTGCATTACGCAAGATATTAAATGATCTGGCCTTCAAACCAATGTCATTACAGGAAAATCCACCGGTATGTTTTAAGTTGCTGAAAGTGGCGGAGAATGAATATTACCTTTTGTTAAATTTCCACCATGCATTTTGTGATGGAATGTCAATTGCTCATGTGTTGCAAAAATTATCTTCAATTTATGCCGATAATATACCGAATATAGAAGCCGTTACGGAAACAAAAGTTGCGGTAATTAATCCACATATGTCAGATGAAACATTAAATTTTTGGACCGAAAAACTGTTCAACGTGCTTTCTATCACCGGACAACATCATTCTGTACCAGAGGCTAATCTTCGGGTTCGTGGTCGACGTTACTCGATGACATTGTCCCCTCAATTAATTGCGACATTGTCTTCTGTACAGAAAAAACATGCAGTGACTCTGGAACATATCGTGATTGGGGCATTTTTAATGACCATCAAATCATTACTCAATAAAGACGAGCTAATAATGGGCATCCCTTGCGCCAACCGTGTTCCTCCTGTGCCATTTGATAGCGTCGGAAGCTTTGCAACAACCTTGCTATTGCCCTATGCTACCACTGAAACTTCGCTAATTAACGTATCCAAGTATGTCCGTGATTTCCTGATAGACGCGAATGCACATTCCAATATTTCGCTGGCGTACTTGAAACAACATCTTTACCACTACCACGGTATGCAGCTACCAGAAATCGCTTATTATTTCTCTTCTCAAATCGGATTCTCCACCAGTTTGTATCTTGGTGAAACCCGTTGCACAAAGGAAAAAGTCAAGGGGCTTAAACCTAAAGGGGATATCGCGCTCGAGTTGGTAAACACCCCAACCGGATTGGGTCTGGAATGGCTCTACGACGATGATATTTTCTCTGAAAATATTATTAGCGACATGGGACTATTTTTGATTGATTTATTGGATTGCATGGGTACTCAGCATTACCTGACACCTGGCGACATGAAACTATAGCAAATACTAAGACGGATACTGATTGTGCTGATCAAAAAAAAGAAATGGGCAATTATCACTATCGTTATGATCATTTTTATCGCCGTGGTTTATTACACATTCAACCGGAAAGAAACACCTGCTGTGATGGCAGAGCAAATCATCACAGGAACGTTAGGGGATGTTATTTCTACGGTAGGTGCTGCCGGTGTTATACAACCGACTAGCCAGGTTAACGTTGGTAGTCAAATCTCTGGCCAGTTAATCAAGTTATACGTTGAAGTCGGGGATATCGTCGAAGCAGGTAAGCGGGTTGCCAGCATTGATGATACTTTTTATCGTACTAAAGTTGAGGCAAGCCGCGCGCGATTGGAAAAATTGCGGGCCATATTGAAGGAAGAACAATACACCTACCAGTTCCTGGTCATTACCGAAAAACGCCAAAGACAGCTTAGTCTACACTCTGCAACCAGCCAACAATTACTGGATGAGGCGACTTTCGGCGTAAAGAAAAGTCTGGCAAGAATTGAAAACCTTAAAGCAGATATCAGACAAAATGAACATATTTTACATAGCGAAGAAGTCAGCCTCAGTTATACCCAAATCTATGCACCTATTGCCGGCGTAGTGACTGCAATCTATGTTGATCCAGGTCAAACCCTCAATGTTAATCAACAGACACCTGTTCTCATGCAAATTGCCGATCTCAAGAATATGACCGTTTATGCAAAAGTTTCTGAGGCAGATATTAACCAAATCGTGACCGGGCAAAAAGCTTCCTTCAAGATCTATAGTGCAAATCAGCATATATGGCACGGTAATGTTAAGAAGATCATGTATAAACCTGACCTAATTAATAATGCAGTTTATTATACAGTGCTGTTTGATGTGATTAATGACAATTTCCTGCTAAAACCTAGCATGAGTGCTGATGTCACTATTGTGACACA
Source organism: Photorhabdus heterorhabditis (assembly GCF_001280945.1). Lineage (NCBI taxonomy): Bacteria > Pseudomonadati > Pseudomonadota > Gammaproteobacteria > Enterobacterales > Morganellaceae > Photorhabdus > Photorhabdus heterorhabditis. The sequence continues at coordinate 117,559 of NZ_LJCS01000005.1, forward strand.
TGAAAGTACTGCGGTAGTGACCATACCCAATGACGTACTGAATAACAAACGACATCAACCTGTAAATGATAATCTAACCGCCTATTTTTTACGTGAGATGAAAGATGGAAATATCGTAATAAGGAAATTGATTGTCGGTCATAACGATGGAATACACTCAGTTGTTGTCAGCGGATTGCAGAATAATGAACAGATCGTTGTACTTTCCAAACAAGATAATCTTGGTGGTAAAGATGATAACCCTAAATAATATCTGCAAGATCTACGGCAATGAGAACAAAAAGCATTTTGTGCTGAAAGATATTTGTTTAACTATCGATCCACATGACTACGTTGCTATTCTTGGTCGCTCTGGCTCAGGGAAAAGTACTTTATTGAATATAATCGGGCTTTTGGATACCGCCAGTACGGGAAAATATCTTATTAATGACCTGGAAATGACGCAGAAAAAGACTCACTCATTGGCGCTTTTGCGGCGGAAATATTTTGGTTTTGTCTTTCAGAACTACAACCTGCTCGATCATTACCGGATTGATGAAAATATCTTAATGCCGATGTACTACTTAAAAAGAGATTTCAATTACGACAGAAAGTACTTCAATTACTTAATAGAACGCCTCCAACTTAATAATTTATTGGATAAATACCCGCGTCATCTTTCTGGCGGAGAACAGCAGCGCGTTGCTGTAGCCCGTGCATTAATCAATAATCCGAAGTTTATTATTGCCGATGAACCTACCGGCGCATTAGATACCGCTAATGCGACCAATCTGATGCAGCTTTTTACTGAATTACATGATAATGGATGTGGCATCATTCTCGTGACACACGATCAAACTGTTGCTGGATACGCAAAGCGTAAGTTGTGCCTGGATAACGGTTCTTTGGTGACACAATGGGCATAATGAAAATACCCCTAAAGCTTGACATTTATTCTACTGTTATCCTATTTAACCTCAGGATGGCAACACGCTCCCTCGCGGCACATAAGACACGAGTTTTCTTAACTTTGTTATGCATTGCCATCGGAGTCGCTTCAATTGTGATTATGCAGGCTATCGGGATGGCAACCAAGGATCACATTGTCAAAGCTGTTTCCTCAATGGGAAGTAACATCATCTCAGTAAAATACAAAGGACAAGAAAACGGTGCTTTCGATTCCCATAATAATTATCTGACCCAAAAAGATATCACGTCACTTTCAGGTAATCCGCATATCAGCCACAGCACCCTTTTTTCCACCGCTTCAGGAACGATAGTTTCTCCACAAGGCACGACTAATGCTCAATTGCTCGGTGCTAATGCGGATATAGCGATTATCCGTAATCTGGTCATTGAACACGGGCGTTTTTATACACCAGAAGAAGATGATACTCTGGCAAACGTCGTCGTTTTAGGGGTTTCCCTAGCCGAACGACTATTTCCCCATAAAGAAGCCGCATTTGAACAGAATATTAAAATTAACGACATCTCTATGCGAGTCATCGGCATCCTGGCGCAGAAAGGTGAAGGCATGGATGCGGGAGTTGATAATACTGTATTTTTACCAAGAAATAGCTTTCTGGTGAGGCTATTCGGTAATACACCTCCCAGCGGTATTGTGTTGAAAGCCAAGGACGCTACTCATGTCGAACCGGTTAAGCGCGCTGTTGAAGAACGGTTATCACAGTTTAAACGTCAGCAAAGCTATGAGATACGTAATACCACGGAATTGTTGAAAACGTTGAATGAAACTCAGACAAAAATTAACCTTTTCCTGCTATCAATATCATCAGTAACGCTCTTTGTTGCGGGAGTTAGTGTGATGAATACTATTTTGATCAGTGTCAGAGAGCGCAGAAGAGAAATTGGTATACGACTTGCGGTAGGAGCAAGTTATTCCGATATTTTTTATCAATTTCTTACCGAAGCATTTTTGATTTCATTATTGGGAGCACTATTAGGATTATTATTATCATTTATCGGTTTCAAGGTCTTATCGCTATTTGATATTGCCGTTGGCTTCTCATTTTATTCATTTTTATTGGCTTCCCTCTCGGCATGTTTCATTACGGTGGTGTTTGGTGTATATCCATCACATCGTGCAGCAGCATCCACACCGATCGACGGGATCAGGGAATTGTAGCCTATTTTTTAATACAACTTTGGAGGCACGATGAAAAATCAACTTTTATATGAAATTTTACTCCGGGAAATCAAAGCCCTTCACTCAGAAGCAGAAACCATTCCAGCAGACGAGAATCTTTTTGATATTGGTTTCGATTCGATAAAAATGTTGATGCTGGTTGATCGGCTAAAATATGCTGGTTATCCAGTCAACTTTGCGGATTTGGTCCGGTGGCCGACAATAAATGACTGGATCAATCTGATCGCAAAAGACTAACTGAGCTACCTTTCGTTTCATAATGAGCGAAGGATAAGCCATGTGGCAAGATCAGTAATCAGCTGCCCCGGGATTTGGTTTGGTTGCAAATAATCCTCTCCGCTGGTGCATCCTGTCGTAGGCAATAAAATATGATTCAACCCGGTATAAAGTTTGAACTCCGCATCTTTATTGCTGTGCAGTGCAGTTTTCCACATTGTAAAGTCAATATCATACGGAACTTGAAAATCCTGATCTCCTTGAGCCAAGAATAAAGGTATTGAGGGCAAATTTTTTAAGCAAGTAAATGCATGGTAGTCCTCAAGCTGTTTGAGATAGCTTTCCGGTACTGCCAGCAAGTTCGCAAGAGATGTCGTCTCTTTCTCTTTGCCACTGGATAATTGGGATAAAATCACCTGGAGTAAATGACGAAAGGGCGTCGCCAGCATTGCAATGCCCGCAACATCTAGACCCGATTTTTGCCGTAAATTTTTTGCAATCAACGGGCTAACATATCCGCCAAAACTGTGCCCAACAAGGAATACCGGCACATTGTGGAATTCAGCATGTTCCATCAAACCAGTTAAAATATGACACGCATCATCAACAACTTCTGCATCGAGATCGATGGACTCTGGATCAGTATTTCCCTGCCAATAACGGTAATAGCGTTTGTCAAACCGCACACTGGCGATACCGTATTGGCTTAATTCATGTGCCAACATACGAAACAGTGGATTAGGGCCAATATCATAATCCATTGAATGCGGACCAGAACCCGCAAGCAATAATACCAATGCTTTAACATTAGGTGATGGTAGACATACCAAACCATCAGGAAGCGCTTCAAGGCCAAACTCCCTTAGCGTTTTTTCAGTGAAGATGCCTGGTTTTTCATACACATCGGGTATCGGGCATGGAGCCAGCGTAAGCGCGTCAATCTGCTGATCTTTAAGCCCAATATAAAGGTTAAATTTTCCATTGAGGGTATTTAGCCGTAAATGGCAAGCGTTTTGCTGCTGGAAAATAATATCGATATCTGAGTTATACAAACTATCTGCCAGTACGGTTAATGTCGCGTCATCAGCCGCTATGCGCAACGGCTCACTCATCAACGCCCTAACCGCTTCCCACTGCTCGTCAAGCAAAGCAGTTATTAATACGGCTATTTCCTCATCCAACGCGGTAATTAATCTCTTAACAAGCATGCCATTTCTCAAATAATGGTGATTTGCTTTTTTATATCAATTTTTGCTCAATCATCCCAGTCTTTGGTGTTTTTGATATGAAAAGTCCGATATGAAGTTATGCAGATTAAATTTAGTAATTGTGATAACAGTTATCTGACTCCGGCGAAACGAATTCTAAGCACAACTTTTCACTTGTGGATAATCAGCAATTTTTACCATAACAACCTCTCCTTTCATATTTCAGTATAGCTGAGTGAACCTTCAACTCAGCCACATTGCAAGTGCCTACATTCTTTATACATTGAAACTCACCAGGCTAAAGTCAGGTGATTCTTGTCGTCATTGGCAATCGCATGGCAATATACCCGTTATCTTTCAAGTTGCCTCTTGGTTGGCTGTACTCTCTCACCCCGGTCACAGAATTATCTATGACATAGTTATCTATGCTCCCGGGGATTCGCTCCCTTGCCGTCGCGATCCATCTTGAAATCCATTGGGTATATACAATTGCTTTAGTCTTACATTGCCTCTGACAAGCGTTTAACGTATCGGTATTCCCTACCGCCACAAGCACATCATTAAGCTAGAAATATCCCTCACGCAGTACAACTTATTTTCCAGGGATCACGCCAACTCCCTCCGCCGTTGAACAGTAACAATATGGTCAGCTTTAGCGAGAAAGTCAGCATTGCATGAAACAACAATCCACAGACCGGGCCAGCGCTCAGGTAAAGTGGACCACAAGTGACGAGCCGTAGCCGCATCTAATGATGAATCACAGTTATCAACAACATAAACATCAGCTGGACGGCATAACATTCGAGCCAATGCCAAACGCTGACGCTGGCCACCAGATAGTTGCCGGGCGCTACCAGAATTAATGACAGTATCAAGCCCTTCTGGCAACTCATATGAACCGGGGGTCAAACCTACCGCCTCCAAAGCCTGCACCATGACATCATCATCAATATCCGTATCGCCCAATGCGAGATTTTGTCTTACTGTTCCACCAAAAAAACCCGCTTTCTGTCTGGCATAACCGATACGTGGATTCCGCCACCAGTTTTCATTCCCCAGAACCTCTCTGTTATTCCAAAGCACACTGCCAGAACTGGACTTTTCCAGACCGATCAAATAACGCAAAAAGGTGGTTTTACCCGCTCCCATCTCACCAACGATTCCAACGACCTGATTAGTTGTCGCTTCAAATGAAACAGGAAGCTGAGTATTTGAATACGCAAGATGATTAACACTAAGCTTATGGAGGACCTCACCTTGCTCATATTCTTTTGTTTCTTTTTTATCTGCCAATAGCTGTTTGATACGCTCATAACACACATCAGCATTTTTATAATTAGCAATAGACCGACCAAAGAAAAATATCTGTTCACTGATCCAGCCGATATAAGTCAGAAATAACGCCAGGTTACCCACGGTAAAACTGCCATCAACGATTCGTTTACTCACTATCAATAAAACAGCTGACGTTCCGATTATGACAATATTTTTAAACAGGCCAGAAAGAAGGTCAGTAAATACCTGATGTTTGGCTTGAATAGCCCGCCGACTAACAAATTTCTGCGACAACCTCTCAATCTGACCTTCAATTTTGTTGCTAAGGCGCAGATCACGTATTCCCGTTAAAACATCAGTAATCTGACCAGCGATATCTCCCTGTGATTGACGTTTGCTCTCTTGTAAATTACCTACTTTGCGTTTAAGTATCGCGCCAACCCAGAGACCTACAATCATCGGCATAAGAGCCAGCGTGGTTATTGGATCAGTGTTGATAAGCACAACTAATGCGATCATTAAAAGTAATGCCCGGTAGATAAAATCAGAGGTCCAACTCAAGAATTCCGCAATTTCATCACTGTCATCACGAATGCGATTCAAAATATCGCCTTGTGAAAAAGCGTGCCTTTGATTGTGAGAACAATGACTCACTCCGCGCAAAACCCTCTCCTTCAAATAAGCACTTACTTTAAATATCAACGTAAAGTCCAAGCTTAATCCCATGAAGAGAATTAGCGATCGCAAAACCATTACAGCAATCGCAGAAGCAAGCAACCACCAGACTGTAGGGTTAGTCGGTTCATTTATTGCACTATCCAGTAATTTACTGATTAAGTAACCAACCAATAAAGGAAAACCGTGCATAAGCGTCCAGACAAACATCGTGATGAAATAGATAGGTGCAAATCTTTTCACCAGATCAATCAATGCCGGTAACATCTTAGGTTTAGTTGATACACGGGATATAGTCATACAATAAGTCCATGATTGCTGGTTGACATTGCGATTTCTGTTTCTGGAATTCGCTGTTTAATCCGCCCATCATCAATAATGATGATTTCATCAACGGCTGAAAGTGTATGAAGACGGTGTGCGACCATCACTACGGTGCGATTGCGGCTTAATTTTTCAAGTAGTTTCAACCAACTCTCTTCAGTCTGGGGATCGAGTTGAGATGTTCCTTCATCAATAATCACCAACGAGCAATGCCGTAACATCACCCTGGCTCCCGCTATCATTTGAATTTCCCCTTCTGACATTATCCGGCCATTAGCCCCGACCGGTGTATCAAGACCATCTGGTAATGCTTTGGCCCATTCAAGTGCATCTAATTCTTGCAGAACATCCCAAATATGATTGTCAGATATTTCATGACTGAATAGCGTTAAATTTTCCCGCAGTGTTGCGGAAAATAAATGAGAACGCTGACTAAGGACGGCAACCTTTTTCGCAAATTCTTCAGGTCTGATTGTTGAAACATCAATATTTCCAATTGTCACCCTTCCCGAATCAGGTTGTGCAAATCCACACATCAAATTAAGAATGGTACTTTTCCCCGCTCCCGTTCTACCAATGATGCCAATTTTACTCCCTGGAGCGACGTAAAAATTAACGCCATGCAAAACCTGTGTATCTTCCCCACCATAACTGAAATCAACATTATCGAAATGGATAGAAAGAGGCCCATCAGGCAATAAATTATCCGCTGATTTATCTGAAGCCCCTTCATTTAAAGTTTTAGCCGCAAGTAATAAAGCAGCAAATAACTTCTGTAATAGCTCTATTTCTGATGACATGTCTTCCACGGGTTCCCGAAGTTTGTCAACATAGAGATAAACCATTGTTAATGTCCCGATACTGATACTGTCCTGACCAAGTAACTGAAGCCCGAAACCAAAACCGATACCAAAACATAATGCAAAAAAGAGCTGAGTAATTGGCCAGAAAGCCCTACCGCCGATATAAGCACTGCGTTCAATTTTGAGCAATGTTGACAACATCTTACGAAATGCAACAGAAGGCCAATGAGCCTGTGACAATGGTTGCAAATCATCCATTGCATGCAGTGAATCACCGATAAAACCAAAGATCTTCGCTTTCTCAGTTCGCGCAATTAGCCAGCGACGAACAGCAAGTCTGGTCAATTGAGTCAGTACATATGCCACCAATATAATAACCACAGCCATGGCAATACCTGCCTGGGGCATGACATTGAATATAATGATCAATGTACCGAGTGCCAGAGCTGAATTACCAATGGCCTTGAAGCCAGCTTTAGAAATCGTTTTCCCTATAATGTCAGCGTTTCCTTCGACACTTTCCAACAGCTCTCCCTGCGATCTTCTCTCTATTTCCAATACGGGTAAAACCGTCATCACATGATGAAAGAGTTTGTATCTAATAGTATCTGCGATACCCCAACCAGCCTTGGTGCTCATGTAACTGGTGACCAGACTACCGATGACACCAATCGAGGCGATGAAAAGATAAATTATTGCCAACATAATAAGCTGATCAGCAGTGGTTCCTGACGTCGCCCTATCGACGTAATTCCTTATAATATAGGGGCCACCCAGATCGCATAATAATGTGAAGGTTAAGGCCAGAAAAGCACACATAACCGTTCCCTTAAACGGTATGGCACTACGTAACAGTATCTGCCATGCGGTTAAATTCTTTGACATAATGTTTTCCATCTTTGGGTTATATCACCTCAGTAAAATTAGGGATGTTATTCGTAACATCAATATATGGATATGCAGCTAGTGCCGCCCTTAATTAATAACAAATCGGTCACAACAGTAACATCTTGTTTGCATTTGGAAAAATGCAATTATCTCAAAATATTCACGTTTATCACTACATGATTGAGATCTTTATAAACGCTATCACAAGAAAATAGCCAGAAAATAAAATTTATACCCTTCATCTTTCAAGCTGCTGCTTTGTTGGCTGCGTTTACTTACCCCAGTCACATAGTTATCTATGCTCCTGGGGATGCGTTCACTTGCCGCCGCACTGCAACTTGAAATCTATTGGGTATATATCTCATTTTATATTGTCAATACCTTTTAAGGGTTACTCCATATCCCAAGGGGGCCGCAAGTATATTGTCAATAGATAACATATTCCAGACAATGCGTCATAAGCGAATAAAAAACCAACAGAAAACCCAATAAATTATCATGGTGTTTACAAATTCACAACAATACAATTGTATTTCTGGTTAATTTTGGTTGTTCTCTGTATTTTCTAAACTTTAACCATTTATTACTAATAAAATGAAAAATTACCCTTATTGAATTAATATCCAATTAATTAAAATAAGCTAAATAAATATAAGTTAATTTATATCAGCTATAATCCTATCCAATAATATTAATTACTAAAAACAAAGTGAGAAATTATAACCAGCATCACTTTATGCTAATAAAAAGGGCCTTTCGGCCCAGGTAATCGTTTGCGTAATTAGTCTAAAATAACACCGATACGATGTGCTACCTCTTCATACGCTTCAATCAGACCACCAAGACTTTGGCGAAAACGGTCTTTATCCATTTTATCCAATGTCTCTTTATCCCATAAACGGCTTCCATCCGGAGAGAATTCATCCCCCAGAACCACTTGCCCTTTAAATAAACCAAACTCAAGTTTAAAATCAACCAGAAGTAAACCCGCATCATCAAACAATTTGCTCAAGACTTCATTAGCCCTATAACTCAGTTTTTTCATTTCAGCCAAGTGTTCTTTACTGACCCAACCAAAAGTTTCGCAATAGGATTCATTCACCATTGGATCGTGCATGGCGTCATTTTTGAGAAACAGATCGAACAGAGGTGGATTCAATACCAAACCTTCTTCAATACCAAGGCGTCTGACTAACGAACCAGCAGCCCGGTTTCGGATAACACATTCAACTGGCACCATATCCAGCTTTTTGACCAACACTTCCGTGTCCGATAACAGACGTTCCATTTGCGTCGGAATACCCGCTTCTTCCAGTTTGCTCATGATGAAATGGTTGAATTTATTATTCACCATTCCTTTACGCTCAAACTGTTCAATCCGTTCGCCATCCAATGCTGATGTATCATTACGGAACTCCAACACGAGTAAATCAGGATCATCAGTGGTGTACACCGTTTTTGCCTTTCCACGATACAGCTCAGCTTTTTTTTGCATCTTATTACACTCCAAGATATCACTACGAAAAATAATTGTCCGAAATAGCTATAACTATAAATAGTAAAGGGGCTTTACGCCCCTTTACTTACATTTAAAACTATAATCCTGCCGTCTGGCTGAAAGCTGCTATCAACACTGCAACCAACTCATCATTTTGTACTTGAGTTAACGGTTTACCTTTATCACTAATAAACTGTAAGCTGCTTCGGTTATTCAAATCACCAACTTGTAATTTATAATCCCCTTCGCTAATGGAAGGCTCATTAACACCCATTGATTTCCAATCAGATGTACTAAGACCTTTATAGTTCACAGTGACAGAACCCGTAGAACGGCTGCGGCTACCTACTTGCATTCCCACTTTTTCCAGTGCTGCCGGTAGCCGGTCCCAAAGGATATTATATGGTGCCCGAACAATTATCTGTGGCAACCCAGAAGTATCACCACCACTCTGTACATCCAATGGCCCGAAATTGCGTGCAGTAGTGTTATCACTAATACGTTCACGTTGCTGGTTCACGCCTTCAATCAGCTGATTAAGCATCAGTGCGTTATAACGCTGGATTTCAATAGGATCAGTTATCTGTTGACCCGCTTGTCTCAATCCTTCGTTAACAACTGATAATTCAATCTGATAGCTCTGGCGGGCAAGACTGATACGGTAACGCGTTTGATATGGAACATTTTCATCTGCACGTTGCCATTCAATCCAATCCGTTGTCAGTGTTTGATTGGCATCATCACGCTGGCTAACTTTGTAACCTTTTTTCTGCATAACATGATTAATCTGCGACCACAGATTGCTGTTCTCAGGGGTATTTTCAAGTAGCAACTTACTGTTTTTTGCACTGTTTTCAGTACGAGAACCACTCAACAAAGTCAATGCCTGAGATGGCGGGCGAATATCAAGTTCTTTCCCAACCAGCCCCTTAGAGATCGTTGGTGGAATATCATATTCACCATTCTGTAATGGCAATATCATACCCGCAGGAATATTCAGTGCTTTCAGAGGAGGCGTATCAAGATACGCATCATTACCATTGACCTCACGCTTATAACTTTGGTCGCTGGAACACGCTGCCAGTAACATTGCCAATGACATACCAGCAACCTTCATGACCTTTGATTTTTGCAACAATATTGCCATTAAAATTCCCTAAATTTTACAGTAATCCGGCCGTTCTCAATGCCTTTTCGACTGAGACTTTTCCTGCCTCTGTCAATGGCGTCATCGGCAGACGCATAGTGTCATCAGCAATCAGACCTAATTTGTGACATCCCCACTTAACCGGAATTGGGTTAGGTTCAACAAATAGCTGACAGTGTAAATCCATCAGGCGGTTATTCAGCTTACGCGCTTCTGTAAACTGACCACTCAATGCCAATTCACAAAGCCTGGCAATTTCAGGAGCTGCAATATTTGCAGTAACAGAAATTACTCCCTTGCCTCCAAGCTGGATAAAATCCAACCCACTTGCGTCATCACCGCTCAATAAGATGAAACTATCATCATTAACCAACTCTTGGATTTGACTAACGCGATTTAAGTTCCCTGTAGCTTCTTTAATTGCGACAATATTTTTGATCTTCGCCAAACGAGCTACAGTTGATGGCAGTAAATCACATCCCGTACGAGAAGGCACATTATACAGAATTTGCGGCAAATCAGTATTTTCAGCAATAGTTTTAAAATGCTGATATAAACCTTCTTGTGAAGGCTTATTATAATAGGGTGTTACCGTCAGGCAACCAGCAACACCACTATTTTCAAAACGCTTCGTCAGGGATATCGCTTCAGCAGTCGCATTCGCACCTGTTCCAGCAATGACCGGAATACGTCCGTCAGCCAATTCTATGGTTGTCAAAACAACATCACCGTGTTCATCGTGACTCAATGTAGCCGATTCTCCAGTTGTTCCTACCGAAACAATCGCCGATGTACCACTGGCAACATGGTAATCGACTAACTTTTTCAAACTAGCCTTATCAACATGACCATTAGCATCCATTGGTGTCACCAATGCAACAATACTGCCTGTGAATTTAAAACTCCCACTAGACATTACATAACCCCCTATACAAACAAGAGTTCCATGGTACTTTCTAGTCATACAGAAGGAAACTATTTAACGTCGGATTTCAATGAATTTTGTTAATACCAGAGAACCTTTGTTAAAGAGAAGTGATAAGCGAAGTAATTTGTTGAAATTCAAAGATAGGGAATAGTTGGGTAATGAGAGCAATCGAACAACTTTGATACAATTGACCTTGGCAGTATAGGCTTTTTGTGTTTACCTTAAATAAACTACAGCAGAGAAGGAAAAGTGACTTTGCCACAATCAGAACAACATTTTTTAGTTATAACCGCTTTAGGTGCTGACCGCCCTGGCATCGTCAACACGATTACTCGTCTTGTGAGTGAATGTGGTTGTAACATTGAAGACAGCCGCTTAGCGATGTTTGGTGAGGAGTTCACCTTCATTATGCTACTTTCCGGCAGTTGGAATGCAATCACCATGATTGAATCAACGCTGCCACAGAAAGGGGCCGAACTCGATCTTCTTATCGTCATGAAGCGTACAAAGTGTGATACTCATACAACATTTCCTTCCACGGTTTTCGTCAAGGTTGATGTTGATGATTCACCCGGCATTGTTGAACAGTTTACCAATTTGTTTACCACCCAAGATTTTAATATTGCTGAACTGGTATCAAAAACACAACCACGAGAAGGCAATATCCCCGCCCGATTACAAATCCAAATTACTGCTCACAGCCTGTTAGATGATGATGGCATAATTATTAAGCAAGCGTTTAATAAGCTATGTACAGATCTCAATGCACAAGGCAGTATTAGTATTCTTGAACCACTTTAGTAGAAAGATTAAACGGAGAATACGTGATGAACCCATTGAAAGCCGGTGATAAGGCCCCCCTGTTTAGCCTTCCTGACCAAGATGGAGAAACAATCAATTTGTCTGATTTCGAAGGTCAGCGTGTTTTAGTTTATTTTTATCCTAAAGCAATGACTCCCGGCTGTACTGTACAAGCTTGTGGTCTACGCGATGAAATGGATACATTAAAGGCATCTGGTGTTGAAGTGCTGGGTATTAGCACTGATCATCCAAGTAAACTGTCACGCTTTGTGGAGAAAGAAATGCTGAACTTCACATTACTGTCTGACGAAGATCATCAAGTCGCTGAACAGTTTGGTGTCTGGGGCAAAAAACAGTTTATGGGGAAAACCTATGATGGTATGCACCGTATCAGTTTTCTGATTGATACCACAGGTAATATTGAACACGTTTTTGATAAATTTAAAACCAGTGATCACCACCAAATCGTGGCGGATTATCTGAAACAACATTCTTAAGAAAATGGCAAGAATTCAATCATATTTATCTAATATTACCCAATAGATTTCAAGAGGCAACTTGAAAGATAACAGGTATAGATAAATATATTCGAGGCAGGTACGGGAGGATTCCCCCCGTACTTCCCTAATGGTAGAATTGACATCAATCAATGAGAATAAATATAAAGACAATTTTCAATATCGAAAGAAAACCTAGTCTTTCATCTCAGCATCTTCTGTTATCACTATCTCTTCCGGCCATGCATGAATAACCGCTTTGATCAGTGTCGCCAGTGGAATAGCAAAAAATATGCCCCAAAATCCCCATAAGCCACCAAAAGTAATTACAGAAAGAATAATAACCAGAGGATGTAGATTTACTGCTTCAGAGAACAAAATCGGTACCAGTAAATTACCATCCAATCCCTGAACAATTAGATAAGCAATAATCAATGTCCAGAAATCTGTCCCTACCCCCCACTGAAACAAAGCAACCAATACGACTGGAATCGTGACAATCAACGCTCCAACATAAGGAATTAATACTGACAACCCGACCAAGACAGAAAGTAGTAATGAATACTCCAATCCAAGAAATGCAAATACAGCGTAGGTACAGATACCGACAATGACCATCTCAGTGACTTTACCTCGGATATAGTTAGTGATTTGCTGATTCATCTCACGCCATACCTGCCCGGCCAAAATGCGGTTACGCGGCAGAACTCGTTGTAACGCTTGCAGCATCTGATTTTTATCTTTCAGCAAGAAGAATGCCATCAACGGTACAAGTATCAGATAGATAGCCAGTGTCAGTAAACCAATCAATGAAGCTACTGAAAACTTCACCACGGACTCTCCAGCAGTTGAAATCTTACTACGCAAATTCTCCGCCATCATATCAATGATGCCGGCATCAACCAAAACCGGATAACGTGTCGGTAATGTCTGAGCATATTCATTAAAACGGTTAAGCATATTAGGTATATCTGACAATAGATTAAGCCCTTGTTGCCACGCAGTGGGGGCCACAATCAGAATGACCAGAGCACTGATCCCAGAAAAAATAATCAGCACAATACAAACAGCAACTGTTCGTGAACATCCCAATTTTTCAAGCATAGAAGTTGGCCATTCCAACAAATAGGCAAGAACAATCGCTACCAATAATGGTGCTAAAATGCCATGCAAAAAATAAATAATACAAAACCCAACCACAAGAATGACAAATAACGCAATAACTTGTGGATCAGTAAACCGACGGCGATACCACTGTATAATCATGTCCAGCATTGACCAGGCTCCTTAATAGCAGTATTCGGAATTTCTATTTTTCTTAAAAATTGTACTAATTGGTTAATTTTAAGGTACCCTTGTTCATCATACACGCATTATCTAAAAACTATGGCCAAATGAGATCATTTTTGTTTTATGAAAATAATGTCTAATAAATCTTTGGCAGCAATACTCGTCAGTACACTATTGCTAACAAGTTCCCCTGTTCCCAGTGCCTCTATTGAAGATTCGTTACCGGATATAGGTACCACCGCAGGTTCAATCCTGAGTATTAATCAGGAACTGGCAATGGGAGATTTTTACGCCCGCCAGATGCGGGCTAACGCCCCACTAATTTATGACCCATTATTAACTCAATATATCAATACTCTTGGGCGAAAATTGGTAGCCCATGCAGATTCAGTTAAAACGCCTTTTCATTTCTATCTGGTCGATAACCCAAAGATCAACGCTTATGCTTTCTTCGGCGGGAACATCGTCCTCCATGCCGCACTTTTCCGTTATAGTCGTGATGAAAGTGAACTTGCATCCGTTATAGCTCACGAAATTTCTCATGTCACACAACGCCATCTGGCTCGAATGATGGAAGATCAGCAGCGTACAGCGCCGCTGGCTTGGGCAGGTGCATTGGGTTCCATCCTCTTACTCATGGCTAACCCACAAGCAGGAATGGCCGCACTCAGCGGTACTATTGCCGGTGTACAGCAAGGGATGATCAGCTTCACCCAATCCAATGAACAAGAAGCTGACCGGATTGGTATGCAGACGCTCCGCAAAGCCGGTTTTGATCCTAAAGGTATGCCAGATTTTATGCAGCTTCTTGCAGATCAGACCCGCTACAGCTCTAAACCACCAGAAATGTTGCTAACTCACCCATTACCTGACAGCCGTCTTGCTGATGCCCGTAACCGCGCTAACCAGTATCCAGCAAAGCATGTTCCACAATCTCAAGATTTTCTATTCGCTAAAGTCCGTATTATGGGAATGTACACTACGGAGCAACGTAGCTACCTAGAGCAAGTTTTGGAAAATTATCGTAAAGGTACAGCTCAAGAGCAACTTGCCGCAACTTATGGTAAAGCCATCTTGCTTTCTCAAGATAAAAAATATGCTGAAGCCCGGGCTATTCTGGAACCATTACTCGCAAAACAACCAGATAATATCTGGTTTATCGATGTGATGACCGATATCGATCTTGAGCAAAACCGGACTGCTCAAGCCATCACTCGGTTACAAAACGCCTTACAGAAACAAAAAGATAATTTGGTATTACAGATTAATTTGGCAAATGCGCTTATTCGCGCAAAGCAATATCAACAAGCTGAAAAACTGCTTTACCACTATACGTTCAATAATCCCGATGATCTAAATGGTTGGCGCCTGATGGCTGAAACCGCCGCCCAACAAGGCAAACGCTATGAAGAATTATCAGCTTACGCTGAAGAAATGGCGCTTCGTGGTCAATTTGACAACGCGATTAAATACCTCAGTAATGCCAGTTCACTGGTAAAATTAGGCAGTTACGATCAGGCACGTTATGATGCCCGTATCGATCAGTTACGCCAGCTACAACAGCGTTACAGTCAATACAAACGTTAAGGAACTCTCATGCAACAGGTGACCATTTATCACAACCCACGCTGCTCCAAAAGCCGTGAAACGTTGGCTCTTATTGAAGAACAGGGAATTAACCCACAGATTATTCTCTATCTAGAGGCACCGCCAACTGTGGAGCAATTATCAGCTTTGTTAGAACAGCTTGGTTTTAATGATGCTCGCCAGTTGATGCGGACTAAAGAAGATTTATACAAAGAATTAAATCTGGCCGATGAACAACTCACTCAGAATGATTTGCTGAAAATAATGGTGGCAAATCCTAAACTGATTGAACGCCCTATTGTTGTTTGTGGTGATAAAGCCAAACTAGGGCGCCCGCCGGAACAAGTAAAAGAAATTCTCGGCTAATCGGACAAATGTGATGATGGTGAAATCACCATCATCTTTAAAGGTGCAAGATATCCTTCACAAACGGAATCGTCAGCTTACGCTGAGCAACTATCGAAGCATGATCTAACTGGTTCAATGTCATAAACAGAGTTCGCATTTCTCTATCCAATCTTTTCAGTAAGAAACGCCCCACATCTTCTGGCAATTCAAAACCGCGTAACTTTGCCCGCAGTTGCAAAGCTTGTAATTTCTCATCATCGGAAAGCGGTTGTAACTTATAAATTTGTCCCCAATCCAGACGGGAAGCCAAATCAGGTAACATAAGATCAATCTGGCGAGGTGGACGATCTCCACTGATCAGCAGACAAGTGCGACCAATCTCCAGAATACGATTATAAAGATTAAAAATCGCCATTTCCCATTCTTCATCACCCGCAATACATTCAATATTATCGATACAAACCAGTGATAAATGTTCCATGCCATCAAGTACTTCTGGGATAAAATAAGCACGTTTATCCAGAGGAACATAGCCCACAGCTTCATCTTTTAAGGACAATTCAGCGCACGCGGCATGCAATAAATGACTTCGTCCCCCACTTTCACGGGACCAGAAATAAATATAGCTGCCATGCTGCTGACTAATGGCCAATTTGATTGCAGCTAACAGGGTAGCGTTCTCCCCCGGAAAAAAACTGGCAAAAGTTTCGTCATCGGGAAGATATAAAGGTAATGAAAGCTGCGACGGTGTGTTCAGAAGCGCCTCAAACAGAGCTGGTAACAAACGCAAATAAGTTTATCACAGAAAATAGTTGTAAATGAACTGTATAGGTAAATAATAAAAAAACTATTTTTAAGATTCAACAAGTTAAATCCGTTTCAGAAGCAAAATCCTCTAATAAAACACAACATTTCACTATAAATAGCTCATATACAGAACAATCTACAAGCGTCTGTGAAATATCTCGAATGCTAAGAATGACAGAAAACAGGAACGGTTTAAATTTTGAGCTTGATACTATTTCAAATAAAAAACCAGATAACAGGTTGTCTAGTTCCTGAAAAATCAGTGTAGTCGCTATTATGCTATCTGCATACAGATGAAGATCACATTTTACTCCCATCTGTCAACATATTCTTATCAAGATGCGAATAAAATCCCAGCGAATTTAACATAAGTTGCTAGTCTTATAAAAAGTGATAGTGCATCCATTGACTACTATCCCATTAGAAACGACATAATAACGAGAGGCCAGGCTATGAAAAAAATCCTATTGTGTTGTGCTGCCGGTATGTCCACCAGCATGTTGGTACAACGTATGCAGGCAGAAGTGACAAAACGAGCATTGGACATTGAGATCAAAGCAGTACCCACCTTTGAGTTAGAATATCTAATAACCGATGCCGACATTGTTTTACTTGGTCCGCAGGTAAGATACCAACTAGCCCATTTCGCCGCTATCGCCAAACCACTTGGCAAGCCAATAGACGTTATTGACATGATGGATTACGGCGCTCTTCGTGGTGACAAAGTTCTCGATAAGGCATTAAGCCTATTGGAATAATCAATTTCATCATCCCGACGGAGTGCCCTATGAGCCTCTATACTTCTTTCATGCACATTGTAGAAAGTCATATTGCGCCACTTGCCGGTCGAATCGGCAGCCAACGGCATATTATTGCGATACGTGACGGCTTTATCTCGGCTATGCCGTTTTTGATCATCGGCAGTATTATGTTAATTGTGGCAAATCCTCCATTCGATCCACAGACTTCATCATCATTCGGCCAGGTTTGGTTATCCTTTACCAGAACCCACTGGGAAACTATCACCATGCCTTACTTTATGACGATGGGACTCATGAGCGTATTCGTTTCGGTCGGCACGGCTTACAGCTTAGCTAAATCCTACGGTATGGACGGATTAACTTCTGCTTTACTATCACTAATGGCATTTCTGCTAGCAGCCGCACCACAGGTAGAAAACAAAATAGCACTCGACTTTCTCGGTGGCTCAGGCGTATTTACTTCGTTGATTTGCGCTGTCTGGTCCGTTGAACTGACGCGTTTATTAAAGAAATATAACATCACTATCCATATGCCAGCACAAGTACCACCAGCGATTGCCCGCTCTTTTGAACTTCTATACCCAGTTATAGGTATACTATTGACGGTTTATCCTGTCAGTCTGCTATTGCAAAGTGAATTCAATCTGCTTATTCCTGCCGCTATAATGCAAGTATTTCAACCTCTCATTTCCGTTGGTGATACTCTGCCTGCCATTATGCTAGCACTGCTGATTGCTAATCTGCTGTGGTTTGCCGGTATCCACGGTGACAACATTGTCGTTGGCCTGCTAAGTCCTATCTTTATGGCAAATATCGCCACTAATGCGGCATTAATGGCTCAAGGGGTTGCTGCAACACAAATTCTCACCAATCCTTACTGGGCATTTTATGTGTGTATCGGTGGCTCCGGCTCTACGCTAGTTCTGGCTATTCTTTATCTACGCAGTCGTTCTATACACTTGCGTACTATCGGAAAGTTGAGTGTGGTTCCTGCCATATTCAATATTAACGAGCCGCTGTTATTTGGTTCACCGATTGTTATGAATCCAAGCTTATTAATTCCACTACTGATTGTGCCGTTGGTCAATACCGTATTGTCCTACAGCGCTCTGCATCTCGATCTGGTACAAAAAATGGTCGCTATTTCTCCCTGGACTACACCTGCTCCACTTGGTGCACTAATTTCTACCGCCTGGGATTACCGTGCGGTAGTACTGGTTATCGTGCTAATAACAATCGATCTGCTTATCTGGTATCCCTTCTTTAAAATTTATGAAAAACAATTGATTAACGAAGAGTACAAACAGCAAGGAAGCGATACATCCACCAACACAGGAACTCCGTCTCAGCAATAATCTTCGGAGGATTTATACATGGATTTAGAACAAACTATTATAGAGCTATTAGTCCATGCCGGGAGTGCACGCAGTAATGCATTGATGGCATTACAACATGCCAGAAACGGCGACTTTCAGGCCGCACAAGCGCTGATGGTTGAATCCCAACAGGCAATCAGGAAGGCTCATACCATTCAGACCACCTTAATCGGGCAGGATGAAGGCTGCAATAAACTACCTGTCAATCTGATTACCATACATGCACAAGATCATTTAATGAACGCTATGGTTATTCAAGATCTTGCCGGCGACATGATTGAACTCTACCGCAGGATACCGTTGGAGAAAAATATATGAAACAGATAAAAATAGCCGTTATTGGCGGCGGTAGCAGCTACACCCCTGAATTAGTTGAAGGGCTTATTCAGCGCTACAAAAGTATTCCATTATCTGAATTGGCGTTAGTTGACATTGACAGCGGAAAACAGAAAGTAGAAATCATCGCTGCACTTACCCGCCGCATGCTAGCCCGTCACGGCATGGAGCAAGTGACTGTCAGCGTACATTTCACACCAGATAATGCTATCCGTGGCGCCAATTTTATTTTGACTCAATTACGTGTCGGCCAGCTACCCGCACGAGTTGCGGACGAGCGTTTAGGGCTGAAATACGGTTTGATTGGTCAAGAGACTACAGGTGTAGGTGGATTTGCCAAGGCTTTGCGCACCATTCCAGTTTTACTGGATATCGCCCACAAAATTGAACAACTTGCGCCAGATGCATGGATGATTAATTTTACCAATCCAGCCGGGATCGTCACCGAAGCCATTTCCCGCCATAGTAAGGTAAAAATTATCGGCCTGTGTAATGTCCCCGTCACAATGCATCACATGATAGCCAATATGCTGCAACGCCCATATGAGGATGTACAACTACACTTTGCAGGGCTTAATCACATGGTCTGGGTACATCAGGTGTTAGTCTCAGGGAAGAATGAAACTCAGCGAGTGCTGGATATGCTATGTAATGGTGTAGCATTAACCATGAATAATATTAAAGAAGCGCCCTGGCCCCCACCATTACTCAGAGCATTAGGCGCGATCCCCTGCCCTTATCATCGTTACTTCTACCAAACCCGCAGCATGTTGCAGGAAGAGCGCGAAGCCGCAGCCAAACAGGGCACACGGGCTGAACAAGTCATGAAAGTGGAACGGGAACTGTTTGAATTATATGCTGGGCCAGAACTTGATCACAAACCAGAACAACTTAGTTTCCGCGGTGGCTCATTCTATTCCGAAGTTGCACTGGATCTGATTTGCGCTATTCATAACAATCTTGGTAGCCAATTGGTGGTCAATACCATTAACCATGGTGCTATTCAGGGTTTGCCAGACGATGCAGTTATTGAAACCAATTGTATCATTGATGCAGAAGGCGCCCATCCGCTGACATTTGGTCGCCTGCCC
Source organism: Photorhabdus heterorhabditis (assembly GCF_001280945.1). Classification (NCBI taxonomy): domain Bacteria; kingdom Pseudomonadati; phylum Pseudomonadota; class Gammaproteobacteria; order Enterobacterales; family Morganellaceae; genus Photorhabdus; species Photorhabdus heterorhabditis. The sequence goes on from NZ_LJCS01000005.1 coordinate 137,561, forward strand.
AACAGCATGCATTCTTTGACACAACAGATAAAAACCTACGAACGTTTAACGATTAAAGCAGCAGTTCATGGTGATCGTAACGCTGCACTATTGGCACTGATCACCAACCCACTGGTTGCCGATGCAGACATTGCTTCACCACTACTGGATGATGTATTAGCAATCAATCGTGATTATTTACCACAATTCCAATGAGTAATCTGAGTCTGGTTAATTAATTTAAGATCAGAACAGTCATAAAATTAAAGCGATATCCGTTATTTCTGACTAACAGATATCGCTAGCTAATTTTTATAACCTCTTTTTTTGCGGCGCCGCACGCATTTATCTTTCACGGTGACTGCTCCCCGCCGTAAAGAGGGTGTCGCAAAAGACTGGCATTGAAAATAAACCCACAGAGATTGATTGCCTGTTATTGGGACTGACAACCCATAACAGGCTAAAAATAGCCCATAATATCAGGGCAACTGCCCTTGATAAGTTA